>JAEOUI010000451.1 GCA_016839425.1 Promethearchaeota archaeon | reverse complement strand
AAGAAAACCTCAAGCAGTTTTATAAAGACTTTTTCGCGTTAATAATTGTATTTCTTTTGTTAGTCATCCCCTTCTTTTTTATGCTATAATGATATCAAGTCTCATTCGGATTATAATCATTATAACTTGAAAATTTTCAACAAATTCTAAATATTTTGCACCATTGGATTATTCATACTATATAAAATACTTCTTGAATTGCGATGGATTTAAACAATATTTTCTCAGAAATAACGAGAAATCTGGATGAAATTGATCATTATAGAGAAGAAATTTTAAAATTGTCTCGTGAAATGGTTAGGGATTGCAGTGTAGCAATTAAATCAATTCATAGAAATGAGTTTGAAGCATACGAAGAGATTATGGGAGCAATTAAAAATAAGCACGATAGGCTCTTGATTCTCGTACAAAACAATCCCTCGTTTTTTAGTACTTATTTAAAAACGCCCGAACAAGAATATGTTGAAGCAAAATGTTTGTTTTCAATAATCAAGAATAAATCAATTCCTGGACCACGAGAATGTAATGTTTCAGATGTAAACTATCTTTTGGGTTTAGCAGATGTATTAGGAGAACTACGTCGATACATTTTAGATAAGATTCGTTTAGGAAATATTGATAATATTGAAGAAACACTCAATTTAATGGAAGATATATACACTTATTTGTTTGCATTAGATTATCCTAAGGGTATAACTCAAGATTTGAGGAGAAAAACCGATGTTGCTCGCTCTCTCATAGAAAAAACAAGAGGGGATATATCATTGACGATCCAAATGAATAGATTCAAAGAATCGTTTAAATAATATTTAAAAATTCAAGAAAGAAAATAAGTATGGATTAATATGCCATTCGATACAGAAAAAATTAAAAGAGATGCTAAGGCTAATTACGAAAAGGCTTGGATGGAAACGAAAAACTTACTCGCCCTAGAAGGTCATCTATTCGACCTTAAAAAACAAGGAAAGAGCCATCCAACCCAAGATTTTATTTTTGAAGCAAGAAAGCACATGCTCGACTTGGGTTTTGAAGAATTGGTATTACCAATGTTTGTTGAAGAGGAGGACGTCTATAAACAATACGGTCCTGAAGCAGCATTGATTCTTGATCGCCTATTTTATGTCGCTGGACTTCCAAGACCGGATATCGGTATATCTAACGAAAAAATATCTTCCTTAAAGAAAATAATAAAAGGATTTGATAAGGTCGATGTTTTGAAGAAAATTTTTAGGGATTACAAGAAAGGCGATATCGAAGCAGACGACCTCATCGAAGTGTTCATTGAACAACTAGAGGTTGAGGAAACACAAGCTTCTGAAATCATAGATAAAATCTTTCCCGAACTTAAGAATCTCAAACCCATTCCCACTAAAACTACTCTCAGAAGTCATACAACTGCACTCTGGTTTATTGTTTTAGGCGAATTGGTAAAAAAAAAGAAACTTCCCCTCCAATATTTTACGATTTGTAAGAAATTTAGGAGAGAACAAAAAATTGACGCAACACACTTATACGATTCAAATACCTTGTCTTTAGTAGTATTGACGGAAAAAATTTCTCTTGCTGATTGTCGTATGATTGCATCCGAAATATGTTTGAAACTCGGATTTAAAAACAGTAGGACTGATATAAAAAAAGCTACTTCCAAATATTATGCTCCCCAAACTGAATTTGAAATTTTTGTTGAACATCCTAAAACAAAAGAATGGATCGAGATTGGAGATGGTGGTTTTTACAGCCCTGTAAGTCTTTCTCAATACGATATACAACACCCGGTCTTTAATATTGGTTTTGGTGTTGAAAGGATTTGTATGATAAAAACAGGAATTGAAGATATTAGAAAGTTAGTATATCCCTATTTTTACGAGGAAATTACATTCTCAGACGAAGAAGTAAGTAAGTCATTGAAATATCGGTACTTTCCTTTAACCGAGAAAGGTATGGAAATAAGGGACGCAATCGTGGAAGGAGCCTTTAAGCATAAAGACGAGAAATCCCCTATTAAAATTAAGGTATGGGAAGGATCAATAAAGGATAAAAAAATAGAAGTTTATGTATGGGAGTCTGATGAGAATGTGAGCTTATTAGGTCCTGCTTGCTTAAATAAAATCTGGGTAAAAGATGGTGCTGTATTAGGATTATCTTCTGATAAAACCTTAGAGGGTGGTGTGGATTCGGGAAAAACATATTTAGAAGGAATGGCAAATGAAATGGCATACAACATAGAAATAGCGCTTGATCAAGGTAAACAATCGTACGATCATCGCGTTAAAATGTGTTATAGGGCTTCTGAGATAAATTTAGAACTTGAAGATATTGTAATGGAGTTTATTCATTCGAAACAGAAGAAATTCGATATAAGAGGCCCTGTATTTTTAGGAATTTCTTTTAATGTGGTTGAATAAAAAAAAATGAAATTCTCTTGAAGTGATATAAAATTCCGAAAAAAGTATTAGTCGCTGGAACATTCGATATCCTGCATCCGGGACATATTTACCTCATAAACGAAGCTGCAAAACTGGGAGAAGTGCATGTTATCGTAGCAACAGACAAGAATCGTGAATTATATTCGGGTGTCAAACCAATTATTCCCGAAAATCAGAGGTTAGAAGTTATCTCGAATATCAAAAATGTCACATCTGCAAAACTTGGTAGGCACGATAACGACACGCTCAAGACCGTTGAAGAACTAAATCCCGATTTGATCCTTTTAGGTCCCGATCAAAATTTTAGCGTTGAGAAGCTTTCTAATGCCCTTAAAATAAAAGGGATGGAACACATTAAAGTAATGAGATTGGATAAATACTACGATAAATACGAGTTACACAGTTCAAGCCTGATAAAAAATAAAATTATTGAACAATATTTGAGAAACCACGAAAGCGATAAGAAATGACGGAAGATTTTGATATTGATCCTGATAATTACGCAAATTGGTTTGCCTTATTCCATTTATGTAAGAAATTAGGAAAAAAAAAAAACATTCGCCTCAATTCAACAGAATTTGGGGGTGAAATGGGAGTAAGCCAGCAAACTGCTTCACGTAGAATACAAAATTTAGAAGACTTAAACTGGATTGAGCGTAAGATTGAAGGAAAGACGCAAATCGTAGATATCACGGAACTTGGGACAGAAATAATGTTAAAAATGTATAGAAATCTAAAAATCATTCTTGAAAATGTCTTAATTGCAGGGGAAGTGAGCGAAGGTATGGGTGAAGGTGGTTATTATGTCGCTATAAAGGAATATTACGAACAATTCGAGTATAAACTAGGCTTTGAACCATATAAGGGAACATTAAACCTTAATTTGGATTCTATTAACAATTCCCTACTTAGAGAAAAGCTTGACGATAAAAAGCCCGTTGTTATAGATGGATTCAAGGACGAAAACAGGAACTATGGTGCGGTTAAGTGCTACATGTGTTATGTGTTTCCATTAAAGGACAAGAAAAACAAGATAAGAGCTGCAATTTTAGACATCCAAAGAACTCATCACGGGAAAAATATTATAGAAATTTTAGCAGAACCATATTTACGAGATTTTTATGATTTAAAAGACGGAGATAAGCTCATAATTGAGTTATCTTAACTATTTAATCTTAAATTAGTCATTCTTTTAACAAATTCTTGAATTTAATAAATCGAAATATAGCTGTTAGAATTACAAGCCACATAAAAACAAACACATACGCTTCAAAATAACCAAAAAAATACGATATCGCACTCGTAATAACCAAATAAAAAAGTCTTTCGGATCGCGCCATGAGCCCTATATCGAAATCTCCCTCGTAAAAATTCTCAATCCTTGCTCTTGAATAACTTATCATTATCGAACCGAGAAATGAGATAAAAACAACGAGTTTCATGTCAATTCCAAAGAATAAAGCGTTCCAAAAATGAAGAAGTATAGCAAAAAAAATTACAAACTCAGAAACCCTATCCATTGAAGAATCAAAAAATGCTCCTTTTTTAGTTGCTTTATCGGTCATTCTCGCTAGAGCTCCGTCTACACCATCAAGAATTCCCGTACAAAATACCAAAATTGAAAAAAGCAAGTAATTTGTTAACATTACTAAAGATAAAAAACTCAAGAAAGCAAAACCGAGCATGAAACAAGTAACCATATTTGGTGATAATCCTATTTTATTTGCACCCTTGGCAATGAGTTTTACAAGTGGTCGAAAAATGTGCCTAACACGAAATTTTGATGGCATTATATGACATAAAAAGTTATTAAATTAGGATAATATTATTTTTGATTACTTTAAAAAATTGCATGAATACAAAAATAAGAAAATGTATATATTCATATAGGATAAAATAATTTTTCTAAAAAAGCGCAAATTTTTTTTTTTATCCACATTATTTTTAATCTATATTTCTTTCAATATTGCAGTGAACTTTCTATGAAATTGCGGCTCATATTAAAAACTAAAACAAAAAACGAAAAGGAAATGAGCATTAAATTCAACATCGCTCCCTCTAAGCACCTTGGTTTCATTAATTTTATCAATCAAGCATTAAAACAGGAAAATCCGATCGTTTTATCTTTTGAAAAAATATCTACATCGGGAGAAAAAGAAGATAGTAAGATTTCGGGAGTTTTTCAATTCCAAGGGACTGAAGAAAGCGATCAAATTCTGCAAAAAATTGAAGAAGCCGTAAAGGAAAAAGAGCGTCAGAAGAAAAAGCAAAAACAAAAGAAGAAACATAAATAGAATTTTTGTTATTTTTTGCTTCTAATTTTAAAACAACAATTAATTCATATTTAAAGATATGAAACCTATCTTGATCAGATTCTTACACACATTATAAACTTGCTCTTGATTTAAATGTAATTCACGAGCAATTTGATCTATTGATTTTTCACCGTTAATTTGCCTAAAAACTCTTTGCGACATTTCTCCAGTGAGGTAATATCGAGGATTAATTTTTCTCGACGACTTGAAAAATGGAACGAAAGAATAGTAGTTATAAAATTTTTTTTCACTAATTTCCACAATTTCAGAATTGGGGTCTTGCTTGTCATGAGTTTGTTTTTGATTTTTATTAATAACAAGCTTATCTTCAACATTTTTAAAAAGATCTACTATCTTTTCTTTAAATTCCATTTCTGTTTCAGCTATTTCTTCTCTTGCGAATTTATCTACTAAATCGTTCATTTCAATAAAAGCGTCGCTCTTGCCGCTCCAATTTTCTATTTTTTGCTCACCATAAGTTTCAACGAATGATCGAGATATTTTTCTTAATACTCTTTGTACATTCACGCCTTTAGATTGTTCGTCAAAGGTTGCGAGATAAATAAGGTTTGAAATCGTAATGTCTTTTAAAAACGATAATTTAAGCTCTGTATTTAGTAATTTTAGCTCTCGAATGGGTCCAAAATTATCGAATTCTTCTGAAAACGAATTTAATGCTGAGAAAAAACCAGCCATCATTATTATATCGTTATTTTCTGTAAAAACTTCTGATAAGACCGGTTCTGAATTATTGATATGTCTCGAAAACAAGGGCAGGCCGTCTTTTATGATAACGATGTCCCTAATCATGTATCTCAGCGAATTAATAACTAATTTCTTTATTTAAATGAACTCTTGCTATTGAGCACAATAATAATATCTGAATAACATTAAAGAAGATTGTAATATCGCCATAATATATGCATTATCAATTATTTCCATAAATAATCGAAAGTAAATTACTTTTATGAACTGCGTAATTATATTCCATAATGTATCTTTTAAAAAATAAAAATTTGATATTCGGTGATATATCGTGAAAGCAATTATACTTTGCGCAGGGTATGGGAAACGCATGAAGCCCTATACCAATGTAATACAAAAAACAATGCTTCCCGTACACGGACAACCCTTACTTGAATATATTATTAAGGGATTGATCTTTGCCGGGTTTAAAGAATTCATATTAGTCGTAAATTACTTTAAAAATCAAATTATAGATTATTTCCAGGATGGATCTCGTTGGAACATCAAGATATCTTATGTTGAACAAGAAAAATTAAATGGTACAGGTGGTGCTTTATTAGCTTGTAAGAATTTCGTAAATGATTCTCATGTTTTTCTTGTATGGGGTGATATTTTGGTTCCTTTCAAGATATACATGATCGCGCGCCAATTACACGAGGTTGAAAAGCACGACTTTATAATGGTTACTAATTATAGCAAAGACCTCTCGATGGGAGGTGCTGTGTATTGTAACGAAGGATACTGCTCGAAAATTGTTGAAAAAGAACCTAAAGGAAGCGGAACGACGAAATTAAATAATAGTGGAATATTCGTTCTTTCACGAGAAATTTTTAAAGTGTTGGAAGAAATCGAGCTTTCTGAGAGAGGTGAATTGGAACTCACGGTGGCAATTAATAGAGGAATATCATCTTACAATTGGAAAGTTCGCGTGCTCGAAATGAGTTCTGATACCTTTAGGGCAGATTTTGGAAATAAAAAAGAATACGAAAGATTAAGGCGCGATACAAGTTGGATTGAAAAGTTGTTTATATAATTTAAAATATCCATCTATTATATAATATTGATACATTAATATGTGGAAATGCAACATATTCTTCACTGAATATGATAATCATATAGGCGAAATTGATCACCATTCTATCGATTACGGAAGAAAGTTACCAAAAGATAAACCAAGCCTTTGGAAATCATAAACCCCAATGTCTGAAAACGACAAGTTTTAAATGTGATGGTTAATTATCAATAATCAAATTCACAATTTAAAATAAGTGTAGAAAAATAACTATAGGGTACAAATTTAACCTTAGAAAATGCATTTCAAGTATGTTTTAATCTCTTAAAATCCCCCAACTTTGTTATATTGGTACATTTTTGATATTTACGCCCTAACCCCCACTTTTTCTACACTTTTCTCTTCCTTTTCTATATCTTTTAAAATTAACACATATCTTAATTAAGAATATCGTCTAATAATCATTCAATAGGTTTTAATCAAAAATGTGATTCAAATGACAACAACAACAGAAGAAAAGAAATTTGAAATAGTGGAAACTAATGCAGGAAAAATAAAAGGTTATGTCGAAAATGGAATGACGATTTTTAAAGGCATTCCTTATGCCGAGCCTCCTGTAGGAGAATTGCGCTTT
>JAEOUI010000593.1 GCA_016839425.1 Promethearchaeota archaeon | reverse complement strand
ATAGAGATATTCTTTAAAAAAGTAAGATTATTGGGTTATCAGTGCAATATTTTCAAATAAATCAGGTTTCTGAATAAGATCTTCCAATTGAGTGGTGATTGTCTCCTCAGAGAATTCCGAATCATCATCAGTGAATGGCCAGTATCCAATAACTAAATCACCTTGATTTTTTAGATTCCCAATCAAATATCCCCTCTTTTTACGTCCTTTTGGTTCGAAAAGGATGACAATAAAATAATTGTATGTTTCAGGTTCAGAATTACCCAAGATTAATACTTCTTCTATATTTTGAAAATTTATTAGTTGAGGGGAATCCAATTTAGATTCTTCCATAATATCCTTTAGTTCAATAATTAGAGATGAAGGTACCCTAAAAATACTAGTGGATGGTAGGTTACTAAATGTCAGATTCAGTTTTTTACCTTGATCTTCAGCTGTACCCTTGAATATTATTTTATAATAAAATTTACTCATTTTTTTGCAGAATGATACATAAGATTTTGAACAGATAATGTATATTGATTTATGGAAATATTTAATTATTTTCTAAATGCTTTTAAGAACATCTTCAATTTAAGGTTGAGTTTAATTCTCTTCTTTTTTCAATTAATTGAAGTGAAGGATTCCAAACCTACAATCCTATATCTTTTCTTGGTCCTTTAGGAATCTGTATTCACAAAATTATGGGGTGTCTGAATTCTTAGATAGCGAGTCAGCAATATCTAAACAAAATTTAAAAATTAGGGGCTCAACTTCTTCTTAGGAAAAGTATTATAAAGATCAATTTATATATTTTATAATTAGGTCTTTCAATAATTTAATCTATGGTGTAAGAAAATGGAAAGTTCATGGATATTTAAAGTAATTGTTGCGGGTGCCGGAGGTGTTGGGAAAACTGCAATGATAACGCGATATTGCACGGGAAAATTCGAAGAGGGTTACAAAATGACTATCGGTGCGGGATTTCATACTAAATCGGAGACTTTAGACACGGGAGAGGCTGTAAAAATGCAACTATGGGATTTCGCAGGGGAACGGAGATTTAGAGAACTTTTACCAGATTATTGTAAGGGTGCCAGTGGAGCGTTCATATGTTTTGATTTAACTGATTATGATACCTTCAGGCAAATACCAGAGTGGTTAAAAATTATTCGCCAAAAGGCAGGATTTGTCCCAATAATATTAATGGGTATGAAATGGGATTTAGAAGGCCACGAAGTACAGTTTGATGCAGCTAATGATTATGCAGAAAAAGCAAAATGTAATCAATGTGTATTTTGTTCAGCAAAAAATGATATTAATATCAATGAATCATTTCAAGCCATGGCTAAATGGCTCATTTATTATGCAACTCAGGAAGAGTAAGTCTTCCCTTTTCTTTTCTTCTTAACGAAATTGGAACTTTTTAGTTTTGTAAGTCATTTAGTTCATATTCAAATCTTTGACTTAGATAAGAAATACTATTTTCTATATCTACAATCAAAAGAGAGGGGTTTTTTATGTATAAAAATATGTATGCAAATCACGTTTGAAGAATGCAGCAGAACCGAGTAAAAAAAATTAGAAGATAGTTAGAAATATCAACCCTTAAAAGAGGGGTTATTTATTAAATTTTGATGGATTCTCACAAGAAGCACACTTAATTACTCAGATCATTTAGAACAGTCATAATTATAAAGCATAAAACGAATTGGCAATGTGAAACTTAATTGCATAAATAAACAAGATATAATGAAGTAAGGATTGAGTAAAAAATGAAGCGCCCCCGGCACGGTTTTCGTCAAGATTTTAAGCAAACCAAGAGCTCGAACGTGCGACCGCCCGGTTAACTTCCGGAGGTACAGTTAATTACAGATACCTTAGCCGGGTGCTTTGGGCGGCAAGGGTACAATGCCCTTATGCTCTACCTACTGAGCTACGGAGGCTTTTTTTAGTTTTCTAATAATGCTATAGTGCTTCTGCCGGGATTCGAACCCGGGTCTCAGGGGTGAAAGCCCTGCATGCCTGGCCTGATTGCGTATATTACTTTCGTTGAAATCAATTGGCCGAGCTACACTACAGAAGCATATATTTTAACAATAAGTTAACCTCTTTGAGTAAGAAGTGTAATTATTCGTTGATTAAAAATTTTTCCATAAATAATGAAAGAAAACCAAGACATTAAATT
>JAEOUI010000450.1 GCA_016839425.1 Promethearchaeota archaeon | reverse complement strand
AAAGGACAACCACGAGTAAAGAATGCCGAAGTAAACTTGGAATCTATAAAATCGATTCCAGCAATGTTCATCCGATATGGAATTTTTATGAAAGACCTATCAATAAAAGGGAGTTCGTCGAGATTTTTAGTAACTGGACAATCAGGGGCATGTATGATTCGTCCATTTGTTCGATAACTCAATCCCAAAATGTCTTCAACATTTTTTGATGAATCTTTTTCAATTCTTTCAATTAGTTTTGTTAAAACATGTTCATTTTCTCCTCGAATGCAAAAATCAACATAATCACCATATTTTTCTAAAATTTCATTTGCACATATCGTGGGATGATAATGACCAAGTACAATTGTAATGTTTGGATTCCAAGCCTTTATTAGTCTACATAAAGTTATAGCGGATTGAAATGCAACGGTCATCGCTGAAATTCCCAAGACTTCAGGATCAAATCGTTTTACCCATTTTAATGTTTTTTCATAGTCAAATCCATTTGAAGCCTGATCCAAAATCTTTATGCTATGACCTTTGTTTTTTAAAAGCGTCCCAAGCAATAAAATACCTAATGGTGGCCAACTTTGCCCATAGAAATGTTCTTTTTCGTCCAAAATCGGAGCAGGATTAATTAAAGCTACTTTCAATTTTTTGTCATCAAATTTAATCTAATTTAAAAATATGAATTTTGTAATTTTCTTTTTCTTTTATAATTATATATTAAATTATCAAGTTATTCAAAGATATTAGTTAATTTGGAATTTGGGTTTGAAAATAGAATTTAACGAGATTCAAAAAAATCTTTCAAATTGATAAAATTAATTACATCTCGCGTATTATCTACTTTACTCGAATTAGTTATAGTAATTGAATATTAATGACTAGATCAATAAGTATAAGAGGAAAAAACGAGTCAAACAACTCTAAAAAACCTCAAAAAAAGCCAAGTCTCTTCCAATCTCTCGGAATGACTCTTGAAGAACAAGCAAATATTGAAGGAAAACTTTACATT
This sequence comes from Promethearchaeota archaeon, assembly GCA_016839425.1. The sequence goes on along the minus strand of JAEOUI010000450.1, from coordinate 2,629 downwards.
GCGAACTACATGGATGTATTTACTGAACAAACATTCAATCTCATATATAAAGATAAATTTTTAAATAAATTTCAAGATAAATTAAAGAGCCTGATGGAAGGTTTTGAAACTACACAAGAAGAAGACAAACTCTTAAAAAGGGAATACGAAGAAATGCGCGTTCCCGAACTTCTTGACAGAATAAAAGTTAACGCTGAAAAAATAGCATCAGAAAAAGGATATAAAAAGAATATTGAACAAAAATATCGAACCATGAACTACATTTTAATGATTCCGCTCATCGGACTCTTTATTGCGTTCATGATTGCACAAGCTTTTCAAGTAGACATAATGATGTTTACCCTACCTATAGTATGCTTATTCTGCTTAGGACCATCTTGGTATCGTGGAAATCTATTAAAAAAATGGGCGGCATTTAGGGAGGAAAACAAGAATGAGCTCTATCAAGCTAATAGGGACGATATAATTGTATTAAAAAAGTTTAACAATTCTTTATTAGAAAACACGAGAGCAAATCTTCTCGAAAAAAACATCCCTTTAGAAATCGTAAAGTTTCAACTTTTTAGTTCTGATTATGATTGCTTGAAAGTCGAAGCTAGCAATACTATGAGAGGAAGATCGGGTGAAGCAGTTCAAGTCGTATCATTCGAATATCCTGACGGAGTTGATCCCATCCCCATACCTCAAGAAGTTTTAGGTTCCTTAGGAACAACGGTACAACCCCGAGAAAGATCAGAAAAGAATTTCATCGTGCTCTCGAATGTAAAAATTGATAACGGAATGATTAATGAATTTGTCCCCACGCTCAAGGATTACCTTTCAAGCGATATAAATAGGTTACTCAACGAATGCTCGTTTGAACTTGTCTCAGAAAATGTGAAAGACATCATTCCAAATTATTCTCCTGACAATGCAATATATTGTGTATGTGGCGAATTAGTCGAGATTCGAAGCGTTCAAATGTGTAACTGGAAGGAACAATTTAACTTTTATTTATTTGAGGGTAAGGAATGTTCTTGTGGCGAAAAAGTATTTGCTCTTTCTGTAGTTGATTTAAAATACGATATTCCAGAAGAAATTAAACCAATTTTCTCTGATTAAATACTATTTTTTTATCTTTCTTATTCCTTTTCTATTATATTAAGTTTTTATACAATTCGTAAAAATATAAAGTCTTTTTAACTTAATTCCCTCTAAAATAATCATTGATTAATAAATCTCTGGATAAATGGCAAGAAAGTAATCTTGTGAAAGAGATTCTTCAATAAAAACTTATAGAACTTAAAAATAAGATTCTATTAAATACTTTTTATTTTTTTTTAATTTTTGAATACCAATGATGGAGTAAAGCGTATCCTCTCACCGCTCGTTCTATTTCGTTTTCAAAAACTGGAATTTTAAGCTCTGAAGCCGTGTTTAACACTCGTTTTGCTCCTTCGTGTTCGGCTTGGATTAATATCGTGATGATGGGTTTATTGGGGTAATTTTGCTTGATCTTTTCAAACACGCTAAAATCAAATTCAATTTCTATGAAAAATTCCAAGGCGAGAATAAGTGCATCCACATTGTCATCTTTGAGCAATGTATTCGCAGATGTGGTATAGATTCCGCAAATTTTTATCCCAATGAATCTTTCTGGGGGCCAATAATCCACTGGGTTTCCAAAACTACATGTCGATCCTCCTACCTTGTCGATGATTATATTTCTCGATTCGTCATTAGGGCGAGCAAGGGAAAGCCCGTGCTTTCTCATCTCTTTTACGATGAGATGAATGGCACCTGAACTTGGACCGATGATTCCAAGATTAACACCTTTAGGTTCGGGACACCATAAAAAGATCTTGGCAATTTCAAACAGTTCGATGTAATTTAATACCTGAATTCCACCAGCTTCTTTCAACTGTCTCTCTTTTGATTCGTCCTTACCCACATAAAATGTAAGGATGGGTTTATGAGGAGATACACGCTTGACGGCCTCGATCAAGTCTTCTGATATTTCTCTTAAAAAAAGGGAAATGACTTTAGTGGTTTGATCTTCCAAAAAATAATCAAGGACATCAGCTTCGGTCACATGAAATCCCTTTCCGATGTGAATTACTTTCGAGATGGGCATATGTTGGGAAGGACTCCACCACCCCATTGCTCCAGCAAGACCACCAGATTGCGTTAGATAGCTCAGCCCCTCTTTCACATGCTTGTTTTCTCTCATTATGTGTTGTCTCACGGGAATGATGGAGGTAGTGAAATTATCGATAAAGTTTATAATACCGAGCATGGATGGTCCCAAGTAAGTAATATTATGTTTTTCGCAAGCCGCGTGCAAGTCTTCGGCGCTAATTTTCGGATGAGTCCCAGGCTTGAGTTCAGTCTGAATAGCAACATATTTAACACTCATTTCTCCAAGTTTTTGAATGATTTTTAAGACATTCGTACCTAAAACAATAACCGCTAATTCAGGGACTTCGGGAATATCTTCGAAAGAGTGATAAGATTTAATTCCAAGGATCTCACTAGCGTTCGGGTTAAGAATGTATATGTTACCGTGATAGAATATTTCTAGCAGGTTCTTGAGTACTGTGGAACTGAATGAGAGTGCTTGTCTCGAAGCACCTACAATGAGCACGCTTTT
>JAEOUI010000516.1 GCA_016839425.1 Promethearchaeota archaeon | reverse complement strand
TGCCAATAATTATGAGCAATTAAAATAAGGCATAGAGATAAAACTTCTATTTAATTTTCTTTTCCTTGTAATTTTCTAATTTTTTAGTGTTAACAGTTATTATAGAGTAATTTAATAACGATTTCGGCATATCTTAAAGCTAACTTATTTAAGTTGGGCTATTTTAGATAAAAGAAAACGATATGAAAACCTATAGAGAATATATGATTTTGGTAAATTTCATCAAAAATGTAAAAAAAGGAAGATAACTTATTATTCACACAAAAAATAAATTTTTAAATCATTGTTTAGTCAATATTTATATCAAAAATTAAAATAATATCATCTTATTGGTTTAAAATGTCAATCCACGGAGATCAGTTTTTATTTCCCCTTTTTTTGAGAAAAGATCCAAATATGCCTTCTATTACGGGTACTGGAGAATTATCTTTAGCATTTTATTTACTGACTAAAGACATTCAAGAAAGCGAAAAAATCATGAGCTTTTCCAAGATTCTATGGCCATTTTTAAGTATTCAAGGAGTTATTTCAACACATGTTCTTTTAGATGGCTTGTATTTATTCAATAAAAAAGGAAGATTTACCAATCCCCCTAGACAAGCTTTAATTGGGCATATCCTTAGAAATATTGAAAACAAGTCAGAAATAGAAGTACTAAATCGAGTGGTTGATATTTTAACTTATAAGGATAAAGATGCTGAAGAGGTAGGATCTGGAGAGGAATCCGAGTACCACACACTCCAGATAGATTCTTTAGTTAATCCAGAATTTCTTTCATCTTTAATTAAATTGTTTAATCATGTTGAAATAAAACCAATCGGAGAATATGGTCAATTAGACTCTAGCTTAACTTCTGATAAAGCATTAACCATCGCTGAGCAGTATAGAAATGTAATAGAGACCCTAAAGGGTAATTCCTTAAGGTGGCAAACCGTGAGTGAATTAATCAGCACGGAAGCAAATAAATGGATCACGGAATTAAATGTTAAAATTAAGGATATTGATCAGAGATATTCATCTCAGATTGATAAAACATCAATGACTATTGATAATGAACAAGTCCAGAAAAAATTGGAATTTGAGCGGGATAAAATAGATCAATGGATTGTTACAGAGAAAAAAAAAGTAATTGAAAACATCGCATTGTTATTCAAAACAGTAGATCGATCTCTGGAGGATATTGTAAAGAAGAATCGCTTTTTTTGCAACGAGTCTAGTCTAAAGACAAAAGTTTATGAAGATTTACTTCCCCGATTTGGTAGTCAGTTCGGATTTTTAAAGGAAAATTTGGAGGAATTATTGGGAAATATTGATAATTTGGAGAGTAAATATCAAGAACTCACTAATCAAGGTTCTCGTATAAATTCTGAGGCTGTAGTAAAGATTGAAGAATTAGAAGCCTCACTAAGCATCAAACTTCAAGATCGGGATCAACAACTTTCTCTATTTGAAAAAGAAAAGACTGATAACATAACTGACTTGAGAAACCTTAGAGAACAGATTGAAACGTTATTTAGACAAATATATGATATCATTCAGAAAAAGCAAGAGGGATGCTTGAAAGAAGCGGAAGATCTAAAAAGTTGGTCGATACCCGATGGACAGCATGAATTTTTTGCTAAACCAATTAGATGGATTTTCTTACCTGTATATGTGATATTTATTGAAGATGAAGACATGATGGAAGAACGCATGAATATTCAATTCCCAGGATTTATTGCTAATAATATAAACACTTCAATCTATCAACCTGCAGGATACTTTTCAGATCTAAAAGAAATACTCATAAAACTAGTGGAAGATGATATGAAAGTTCGTTCTAACTTCGAATTTACTTCAGAAAATAAAAATTTAATCCAGGAAACAAATTTTGACAAGAAAATCATAAAAGGACTTTCATATTTAAGGAGTATAAACTTAACCAATGAAGAGATGGAACAAAAAACAAGAAATATACTAAAATCAATAATGTAGATTTTTTATTTTAGCATGAAAATAGATAAAATTGAT
>JAEOUI010000449.1 GCA_016839425.1 Promethearchaeota archaeon | reverse complement strand
GTTATGTCTCCATCAGTTTCTGCGTATTCTTGATCTGTCAATGTAAGTAATCCATCATTGCTCGTTCCGTTTAAAACGGGATTTTCGTTAATTTGCATATTTATGCTCTCAGGAGCGGGCGTGTTATTCTCTGGATAAAAATCAATTATCAACGGAAAATCTATGGTTTGATCCATAGTACCAAAATATGTTAAAACAGTCCCTCCGTTATTATATACAAAAGATTCATCTAAATTATCAGGAGAATTAGTATCATATGCGAAATCACTATATAATCCTAATCCTAAAACATAGGTGATTCTTAGAAAATACATGTTATTGTTTGTATCTACTGAAGGATCGAATGCATAATTAATATTTTCAATCTTATGCCAATAAAAACTCGTTGTATTCGCAATTTGTTCGTTAGATACTATGGATGCTATGCTTGAACCAGGAGTTCCAGTGGCAGTTGATCGACAGAGTACTATAGATAAATTACTTAGTTCGCCTTGGTTAACTTGAGCAAGTCGCAAGGAAATATTTGCAATGTTTCCTGCACCACTTACATTGAAAGAAAGGTAATTATTGTTTATTTCAAAAAATTTTAAACCCGTATAATTATCTTCAACTATTAGTGTTTTATTTGGGGCATATATTTCATCAACTTTAATATTTGTGCTACTCGAGTTAAATGAAGTGTCAGTGTCATCTGGACACGGTACATTGAAAGTATTTGCAGTATCGAGATTTCCAAGATAATAATTAAATGATGTATTATAATAAGATTGGTGAAAGGAAACGCTGATGTCCGAACCGTTTCCCGAACGACTTGCCTCGTAAGCAGAAGGCGCAAGATCAAAAGTAGGTGCCGTGAGATCGTTAGTAGGGGAATTAATTGAGATATTTTGACCGAGATTAAATAGTTGTAATCCAGTAACGGCGCATAATGCGAAAAGAATCGTAAATAGCTTGATAATGTTTTTTTTTTTAATTCTTGAAAGATTTGTTTTCATATTAATCAAAAAGCTTTTTTATTTAGAAGTAAATTTTTTTAAAAAACAGCTATATTGTGTAATTTATAATAGCGTGTAATATATTTATATTCTTCATTAGCTTTAATAAATACGTATCATTTACGATAACATTTTTGACATTTTTTTATTTTTGTTATACTAATAAATATTGATACAATTAAGCTTGGTTTCATTATAATTTGACCTAATGAGATGTGAACGCAATGTCTTTCTGTCAAATCTTAAACCTTAAATAATCCACGCCATTTACAATCCCTATCAATAAATATTGACAAGAGCACTTAGAAAATGGACGAAAAAGACTCGGTACAGCTTGAAGAAGAATTACTGGCATACTTGAAAACGAGACGATCCTTGAGAAGGGCACTGAGGGGAGCTTTCGGATTTCCTTACGCAAATAACATTAAAATCGTGGTGAATTCATTCATAAACTGCTTGAATGATCCATCGGACGATGTGTACCTCAAGGACCTAGCTATTACAACTATTGCGGATTATTACGACCAAGCGGAAGCGGACATCTCGAGCTATACGAAAAAACCTGACAAGTTAAAACCGCTCTTGGAAACCTTATTTCATCTTTGGTTCTTGTATCTTCAAAAAAACGATAAGTTCCCTTCAGGGACAACATATAATAGGCATGTGGGCAAGTTTAAGAAAATCTAATAACTTATTCTTAAATCTATTTTCTCAATAAAATCAATTAAAAACCAATTAATACCATTAGAAATATAAGTTCAAAATCTCTTGTATATTACAAAATCAAAAAACTCAAAAGATAAGTGAAATGATAAATAACGAGCGAGAACCCTTAATTTCGTACTTAAAGACATATGTGTCAAACCGACGACTTGAAAAAGTCTTTAAAACATACTTGTCAAGTAATAGGAAAAAAGTCGAAAAATACATGGAAACCGTGTTTCGATCGTTCGTGAACTGTTTATTCGACTTAGAAGGAGAGATCACGACGAGAGAGATCGCCTTGATGTGCATTTCAGAACTATATCATGTGTGGGAGCCTGAATTACGCGAATACATCGAATTGCCGGGCAGGTTTCAAAGGTTCTTGGAGATTGAGATCCATCCGTGGCTCCTTTACTTGCAAGGGAACCAACAATTACCTAAAGGTTTACATTATACCAGGTTTACATGCACGCTAAAAAAAATTGCTTGAAGTGGAATTATGAAAGGCGTGATAGTTAAATTTGATGAAATAAAACATCTTACATTAAAAGAAATATAATTTATAACAATATTTCGAGCAAATTTTTTATTTTATAATCCTAATTTATTTCTTTTTTATTAAATTTTTAACATTATCATAAAATAAAATGCAGAGTTATAACGGAGATACGGGATGAAAATCAAGCTCACTCAAGAAGCTTTGAACTACATTCAAGAGCAAAAAACCGGAGAAAACGCCAATGATTTGGTTTTGGCCATCTATCGATACGAAAGTCGCTCTTGATCCCGAACATACTGCAACGATATTGCCCAATTAGTCCGCAGGGACCAAGTAATTAATCACGAGCGGTTTGATCGCTGGGAAGAAGGGAAGGACTTGCAAGACACGGGCGTTGATGTATTTGTTGATAACGTCCTCGTGCGACAATTTGGAAGTCATGAAACAAACCTCGTGGTTGACGCAAAAACTTGGAAGAGATGGGGTAAGCCACAAGAGTCGTTAGTAGTAAACATCG
>JAEOUI010000448.1 GCA_016839425.1 Promethearchaeota archaeon | reverse complement strand
CTGGTCTTAAATCCTTTAAATTAATATTTATATTTTTTAACCATTGATTTGAAAATGAAAAATTCAAAAAAAAAAAGCTTGATATTAATCGCTTCTATACTGTTTATATCTTTATCCAGTTTTTATTTAATATTAAAAAGCGATGAAAACGCTCTTTTGAGCACTTCCTTGAGAGTTGCATATTATGGGCCTGATTTTGAAGAAGATATAATTCTCACGCGAAGTTTTACAACTTACTGGGAAAAAATTAGCTCTGATACATATATTTCCACAAAAACCCATACGGCAAAGGCTATTTTCAACATAACTAGTATTGGGTACAATTTAACGATTCAAGTGGACAGGCAAGATCATGTAGTTTACACGGGTATGAATGCGACTCATAAGTCAACTGGAGTTACAGAAACACATACATTAGTAGAAGGTGTCGATTTCTTGTTCAACAACAGCAAAGAATACAATATCGTGTTCTTGCTAAGTTATTCATATACATATTGGTATTGTAGTAATCTTATTTCAGGTGGATATTATTGCACCGGTGAATCATTAACAACCGCATCGGGTACGGGATCGACGGAAGCGTATTATTTTGGGCCAGATCCCTCTTCTTCTCAAATAGATCTCGTCGTTATTGGTGTCGTTGTTGCTGTCGTGATTGCCCTATCGATTGGTGCAATTGGCGTTGTATATGTTAAAAAAAAGAAATCTCGCGGTATTATGTCAAAAACATCCTCCAAATCTTTTTCTGGTGGAAATAGCGCAGGATTTACTCCATCTCAAGGCGTGTCTCCTTCTATTTATAAGGAAATGAATTCAAGCCAAACTGAACAGAGCGTAAATATGATGCTTTGTAGAAACTGCTTGACGCAAAATTTACTAAATAAAAATTTTTGTAAAAATTGTGGTGCACCTCTCAACTAAATACATCTTTTTTTATTTTTTTTTTAAAGAAATAACTCTCATAAAACTGGCATCAGATTCCAAAAATTATATGTATTGTAATTTTAAGCGTATCTAATAAAAAAAAATATTTAGTCAAGCGTGGCTAGCCTTTAAAATAATGTATTATTTAATTTTTTACATTATTTTTACTAAATTAATTGTTGTTTTCGTTTATCTTGCGTAAGAACTCCAAAACCTCTTCGTTCCTAGGGATATCTTTCATACTCTCACCGTAATAGGCGTACTGTACTATTCCTTTTTTGTCTACAATCAATAATCCTGGCATCCTCCCCAACCTTGATAGCTTTATTTCTTGTTTTAAGGCTTTAGATACTTTTTTGGTCTCGTCGTAAAAAATAGGATATTTTCTTGCGTATTTTTGTTCCATCTTGATGGCGTTTCCCTTATTATCTGTGAGAATAGGATACAAATATCCGTCCAACTCCCGTATCTTTTCTAAATCTCTTCTCAGTTCTGCCGCGTGCCATCGGCAATATGGTCAATGAATGTCTCTGAAAAGAACTATTATGACATTGTTTTTATTTTCGAGTTCTCGTATGTTTACGCATTCCCCTTGAGAGTTTGGAAGTTCGAATTCGGGAATTTTGGTCCCAACTATTTCAAACTTGTCCTTAATTGTTATCGCCTTTTTTTGATTAATTTTTAAAGTTACAAATGTATGTTTAAGAAGAATTAAATATGTTTTATTTATAGGATAAAGGATTACACGAATTTCAAATTTTATAATGTAGCTATATGAGACGATTAATTTTTAGGGAATAAGATATTGTCTGCGTCAACTTCTCCATAGATTTCGCGAGCGAATACTCTTAATCCGTCTAAACCTATGGGTTCTTCTCCTAACTTGTGGGACTCCCAAATCTTTAAAGAATTAAATTCGTTATGGATTTCTTTCATGTATTTTTGCTGTGTATCTCGAATTTTTCCGCAAAAATCACATTTTTTGGCGTGTTTTTTTGGGACGAGCATGTTTGCGTGAACGGCGTCAAGAGTTATATATTTTTTCGATAATTCTCGCGCTCTTTTTATCTCTTCGAAGCTCGGTTTCTCTGCAATGGTTACTAATCGTAATGACCCTACATTATGAATCAATTCTGTTATCCGATCCCCCCTTGCGTCAAGTTCTTGGAGCATTTTATATACTTCCTCCGACAGTTGCTTTCGAGAACCATCGTCTTGTATGAATGGATTAATTATCTTAATCATTGTTTTCCTCAATCCCTTGAGTGCACCTTTTATGGAATTAAAGAAGTTTAAAGAGTATTTGAGCACTACCTTAACTTGATCCTCTGGAATCTCGAATAGCGCAATCATATTACCCGTAGGTGGAAAATCGGCAACGATCAAGTCGAATCGAATCCCACTCGTTAAATCTTCTGCGTCAAGTATCTTTTGAAAAAACATGCTGTTCTTGAGGGCTAGTGGTATTGAGTCTGCGGTAAAGGTTTTATCGATAAATTCTTTAATTTGAGGGAGATTGCCCACTAAAGGCATTTTTTTCATCAATTCGCGCAATTTATTGCTAAATTCTTTCGTGTATTCAACAGCATAAAGGTTTGGATCGGGTTCGATACCCCAAAGATTATCGGTTAATTGAGTAAGTTCTTCACCTATTTCCATTTTAAACAGATCCGATAAATTATGAGCCATATCAAATGAAATGAGTAATATTTTCTTGTTTGGGAGTGCGTCCGAAAGCGCAACAGCCGTTGCAGCACTAATTGTGCTTTTTCCTACTCCGCCCTTCCCTCCAAGAACCAATATTCGTTCGATCATGATAATTTTCTCTGATTTTAATTATTGAATGGTAACATCTTTGACCTAATAAAAATTAATCTAAACTTTATTTATAATAAACATTGCTTTCTTCAGATGTTTTTTAAAATAAAAAAAAAATTAGGAATTATCTATTTCATTATTTATCGAAGAACTTGACACTTTTTCGTCCTTTTGGGTTTTAAATTTGTTAGGATAAATGAGAGAGAGGTCTCGTGGAGTTATATCGTATCCTCTTTTTTCTAAGATCTTATAGAATTTTTCCACATTTTTCTTGTAAGTCAAATCCATGATGTCTTCTGCAAGGGCCGTGTATGCGAAAGAAGTGAAGAAAGGAGTTCCCCAAAACATGGTTACTACCAGAATCGTCCCAAAAATTATCCAAACAATTCCCTGATCTTCGCTTTCTGTAAAGAAACCTGAAAAATCAACATTTAGAAAAAATGTACCGAACGCAACTAATGCCGAAATTCCAGCAATACCTTTAACAATCGATTGTGCCCAAATGCTAATTGGCTCCACGTCTCCAGGAATTTTATATTTCTTTGATTCGCGATAATACACGACACCCGCATCGTCCAAGAGAATATTTCCAGCAATGAAAAAGCTGAATATCAAAAACGATAGTATCATGGGAAGCGTACAAAGAAGGGTATAGCCAGCCATAAAACTTAAAAAGTCCGATCCTCCAAAAGTACTAAATTCTTGAGAATATCCAAGTAAAGGCGCAAAAAAGTTGTATATATAAAAACTCACTGAGATTGATAAGAAAGTTGGTAAAAGCAAGCGCTTGAATTTGATAATAGCCCCAGTTAATGTTCTATCTTTCATATCTGCAATAAAAATGTCCGAATCGTAAGCTTTTGAGAATTTGAAGAATATTTTACGTAATTTCACGAAAATATACGCAAAATAGGGGGCAAAATGGTTATAAATCGCTGCTGTTAGGGGTAAACAAGCATACCAAAGAATTGATGTCGAGACTAAACTAATGATTATCTGTGTCATCAAGCTTCCAGTTATCAAAGTCATGTTAAAAAGGTTTAATTGTATCAAGAAAAGACTTAAATTGATTGAAACGATGATGATGCCAATAATGCATGTGAGAAAAGATAACTTATTTTCTTTAATACTCTTTCGCAGGTTAAATCGCAATTCTCTCCCTTTTAATACGGCAATTATCCCTCCAATTACCAGAAGGCTCAAGCATATTATAAAAAGATACATTCCAAGGGGAAATTGTGAAGAAAGCCATAGATCCGTGGGGATTGCAGTAGATACTGCAATAATATCCTCGTCAGAAATTCCCACACAATCTCTCATGCCATCTCCGTCAAAATCGCCGATTAGATCGCCATTTTCAAGCGAATTTTCTAAATTTATTTGACCATATGTCTTTCCCGTCATTGCATCTATAGTAGAATAGCGATTAAGTTCTGAAGAAATTTCTGATTCATGACTCGTGTATACCCATAGATCCTTAATTCCATCTCCATTTGAATCTTGATCAAGAATTACTGGAACGAAATTCTCTCTTGCGTTTAGGGTTTTATTCCAGAGTTGATCATGAGAAGAAATATCGATTGAATAAACAGCAAGACGCTCTTTATCTCTTGGGCTATCAAAAGATATTGCATAAACTAAAGTTTCGCTATCGTCTGTGGTGGTTGGAATTTCCTTGATAACAAGGGGTGCTTCTTTGTTAAGAGAAACGACATTGAAAGCCTGTAGAACGGATCCGTTAATTCCGTTTATGAGGTACGCAGAACCTGTTTTATTGGCTATTATTATTTCTGGTATCCCGTCCAAATTCAAGTCTTCTAATATTTCGTATTCCTCAATGTCAAAATTAGAATTAATATCCGAGGCGGTATTGATTTCAAAAATGTAGTTGGAATAGTTTCCTGGTACGGTTAAATTTATCAAATACATGTGATGTTTTGAAATATATAAAATATGAGGTTCTCCATCGTATTGGAATAATTCCAAGCACGGAATTTCTTCATACTCCCTACCCATATCGAAATCACTTCCTATTTGTATATTACCGAGCAAAGTTCCATTATAATAATATCCCGCAATCGATATATTGTAGAAATCTATTGTATTGTCGTGGGGAATTTCCAGGCAAATCAAGTCTTCTCTATTGTCCTCCGTGTAGTTAAAATTTACTACATCGTGTACTAGATAGCTTGAAAACTCCTCAGAAGGCGAGATTATCGTGCCATCTAGGCTGCTTAAAATAAAATTTTCGTATTGATTTGGAAAAACTTGAACCTTTAAAGCATCCTCGCCTTCAATCGCCTGCCACGAACTATTTACCGTCGTCTTACATACAAAAATGTCTCGAAAACCGTCTTCGTTTATATCTTCGATAAAAAACACGTGCTTTATTGGATCTTCGTAATCATTAACCCATATTTGCTCTCCGTTAATCCCGCTTAAAAAACCAATCCTTCCATACTTGGGTGTATCGTGTATTCTGTCATCTTGTCTTTCTAAAATGTCGACGAAATACAAAATATCCTTGACTTGATCTCCATTAATATCGTCACCTGTTTTTATATAAACATCGGAACTATATTGTTTATATAAATCGTCCCAAGTCCACCCTGGTATGAGTTCTACTTGCGTGATAAATATCAGGCTCAAACTACCGAAAATTATCAACCCGATGCTTAGGAGCAATAAGCTTAATGAACTTCTTTTTGGTTCTTTTAATTTTCTTTTTTTAATCCTTATCTCCTCTTTTTTTAAAAAAAATATATTGTATTTATTTAATAAGATATTATAAAAATTTATACTAATTCTATAATAATTGCGTTATAAATACTCTTGGGTGAGGGATCTAAGACTGAATTGAAATGTTATAAATAATTTTACCAAAAAATCGATTATCTAGTACTATTTAACTAAAAAAGTTAAATTAAATCAAAAAGATTTATAATGGTGTCTCTAATAATTGAGGCTTGACTTTTGTATAGGTTTCCACTTCACCAAGATCGCAAGTGATTAGTGCGTGACCTCTGTGTTGACCTTCGAATGTGTAAATCATGTTTTTCGTAGAAATATCGTCTACATCAATTTCCACATATTCCTTGCATTTTAAACAAGCGCGAACTCTAATAATAATCACCAAATAATTAATAAGATGTTTAAATATTATTCTCGGTCAGATTTAAGTATTTGTTCTCAAAAAGTAGATTTGTTAAATATGACCTAAATTCTTCCTTTGATTAACTAATGATAAAATTATGTATAAAACTAAAAATGACGACTTCTATTCATAAAGCAAAAGTTTTATAAAATGGATCATTACTATATATATGTATCGTCAATAGTGATTGGCGATATTCATCGGAAAAAAGTTATTCAAGAACGGTCAATACTTTATTCAAATTATTTATAATTTCAAGAATTAAGAATTATCGTAATAAATATCACAAATTAAAAAAATTAAATCATCATCATTCACAATAATAAAAAATTATTGTCATTCAAAATAATAACATCTTCAGTAATTCTCGTAATTTAGAAAAAAGTTTACAGTGAATTATTTGAACAATTTCAACAATTTAGGAAGTTCTTTCTGATATTTAATTGGAAATATCAGTAACACAAGTAATTTGCTGCAAAAAATTCAATAAGTTGAATTTATTGATATCTTGAATAGCTCAAATAGCTTAAATAATCGTGATAAAGAGTGATAAATGTGACAAATCAGACAGATTTTACAACTAAATATATCATTGACGCTAAATTCAAGATAAAAGGTGTCGTCGAGAAATCTGACATTGTTGGCGCGATCTTCGGCCAAACGGAAGGATTACTTTTGGATTTGGACTTGAGAGACTTACAAAAATCCGGACGAATTGGAAGAATTGAGGTCGAAAACATTTCAAAAGAAGGAGTTTCTGAAGGAATTATCAAGGTTCCTTCAAGTTTGACCCGAAGAGAAACAGCCTTGCTCGCAGCAACCGTAGAGACTGTGTCTCGTGTGGGTCCTTGCGAAGCGGAAATTAAATTAGTAGAAATCAGAGATGTTCGCCAAACAAAAAGGAAAAAGATTATCGAAAGAGCTGCGGAACTTCTAAAGGAGTGGGATACTAAATCGCTGGAATCAAGCGAAATAGAAGAACAGATAGATACGGATATAAAGCTTGGGGAAATAACTGCTTGGGGTCCAGAAAAATTACCTGCTGGTCCTGAAGTTGAAGAAGACCCCGAACTTATCATCGTGGAAGGAAGGGCTGATGTACTTAATTTATTAAGAATAGGTGTAAAAAATACGGTTGCTGTCCAAGGAACTCAAGTTCCAAAATCAATTATTGAGTTTTCTAAAAATAAAGAAACAGTAACTGCCTTTTTAGATGGAGATCGTGGAGGTACTATAATTTTGAACGAGCTCCTACAAGTCGCCAAGATTGATTATGTAGCAAGGGCTCCAGAAGGCTTTGAAGTAGAAGAATTAACCCGAAAACAAATGATAAAGGCATTACAAAACAAAAAACCTGCGAAATCTATATCAGAAAGCGAGACCAAGAGTAAAACCACCAAAGAATACAAGGGAAAGGATGCTGCTCTTAAAAGAGTGTTAGACAAGCTTAAGATAAAGGATCCTACATTCGTATTCGATACAATTAAAACTATTGAGCCAGGGCAAGGAATTGGTTTCAGTAAGAAAGGTGAAAAATTGTTTGAAATGCCCGTCGGAGAGCTTTTTAATAGCATTGGAGATCACAAGAACTTATCGTATTTAATTATAGATGGTATCTTATCATCTCGCTTGCTTTCTTTGTTATTGAAGATGAAATTGAAATTTGTTGCATGTAAGAACAAGGAAGAAGACTTGAAAATTCCTGATGGAATATCAATCTATTATTTTTAACTCAAATTATCTTTCTTTATTTTCTTTTTTAACTCGTCGCTAATGATATTAATATCTATTGGAATGCCTCGAGTGATTGAATTTGAAACGATACAATATTCTATAAAAGACTTTGAACATTCGTTAATTTCTTCGAATTTATCGTTGTTCTTCGTTGAAAGGTATAATTCTGCCTCAATTTTTATTAATCTTAATCTTCCATAAGGTTCTTCGTGTTTCATCTTTCCATCCACGATTACTTTAAGACTTTCAATCTCGACACCCTTTTTGTTTAAACAATAAGAAAGAGTTGAACCCAAGCAACCTCCTATCCCTATTAAAGTGTACTCGACAGGACTTGGTCCTAATTCCGTTCCGTGAAAAGATTCGGGTTCGTCTATGTGAATATTGTTAAAATTCCTTGCCTTAGCGATAAAGTGCATGTTTTCTGAATAATCAATAGTGACTTTCATGTATTTTCCACGAATTTGAGAAATCAGGAGCGAGGTGGAGTTATGATGATGGCCAAAAGATTTCTCCAAGAACTTGTCCAAAAATTAATTGCATCACATAGCTCACTGCGCCTAATATCACTATTCCGATAATGCAAATCTTTAAGACGGTCATGAACTCCTTTCTACTTGGTTTTGTGGCGACTTTTAAAACTCTCTTGGTATTCTGAATGAAATTCTTAAACCTTTCTCCGTAAGATAATTTTTTTTTTTTCTTGTATTTATCGTACTTGTCGTATTTTGGGTAATTGGACATTTTAAGTTTATCCGTTCAATAAGTAATTCTAATTCTGAAAATAAATTGTTAATAATATGTAATAAATTAAAAAAAGGATTTAAAATTTAACGATTTTTTGATAAAGCTAGATCATTCTTATTCAATAGATTCTTCGATGTCTTGCTTTTCTTCCACGATTTCTTCATTATCTTGTTGATTCTCTTGTTCTATGTCTTCGGGTTTTGCAATTAATTTTTTTAGACGAAAGAATGTATCCATGTCGGTTTCACTCACTGTATTTGTGTTTAGTTTGCCCCTTTTTCCTAAATAGTCCTTGAAATCGGAAACGATTTGTATGACTTCCTCGTGTTTGAACGAATGCTTGACAATCAGATTATACTTTTCCAAAACATATCTAGAATACCACCAATAAAATACGATGGTAACGAGTAATAAAATGGCGTTGTTGTACATGCTTATGTTAGTCCTATCTGAAAAGGCTCCCGCTATTACTCCTGATCCAGTTATTAAAACAACCTGTCCTTCGAGATAGAATAGTACAAAGGCGAACAAGAAGAAGGGAAGGTTGTTGTTGTTAAATATTCGCAATTTATACACTTTACCGCCTAAGCCTCTTAGGACCATTATTGATGTCAAGATCATGAGGAGAATATCAATGATGATTTCAAAAACCTCCACATCCGAGGAACTACTTGTTACGACACCCTTGAGAGAATTGATAAAGCTGAATGACCTGAACCATATAATAAGCCAAATGAAAATATAAAATATCGATGAAAAAACATTGTAAGTTTCGTTCTTTCGGCTTAAATAATGTAGATAGATAAGTCTCCATGATATTAAAACTATCACGACAAACATTAGAATGTTCCAACCAACAAACCAATAAACAAGGTTTGGATCTTCGGCTTGGTTTGGATCGAATTGTTCCCAAAAACCCACAAATGTAGCAATCTGCATGAGGACAGGGATTATCAAGGCTATAACGAGAAATACGAAGCTTGTATTCTTACTGATTGATGAAGCATCGTTAGTATCGAGCAATTTATCGTCTACCTTCAACGCAATATTCTCAAAAATCGTCTTTATGAATAAAATTTGGATGACATTCCATCCAAGGAATATGATGATGACGGCAACGGGTAATAAGTTTTCTCTTCTTAGGAACTGAATCGGAATGCTGTCGCTAACTCCCCAGTAAATCCAAGTTAATATCAACCCTAAAATAAGCGATAAAACAAAAACAAGAACCTTTCTCAAGCTAATAATTTTTTCGGTTGAAAATATGAAATTTTGCGTTGCTGAGGGAATACCCAAGATCATGAGTGTAAAAAAAGCTATAAAGAACATCGTCGCTATAAATAAAGAAATATCTCCCACAGTTCTGTTATCAACGCTAAAACTGCATAATCCAAGAATAGCAGCGATTACTAGAAAGACCATGGTATAAAGGATGTGGCTCTTATTAAATATCATGTGAAACTCATCGTTAAACTTGTCCCTGATTTTCGTAAACATGTTTTTTCGTACCACCTAATACGGTTTTATTGTTACATTAGTCAATCAAGTATTTATTAATATGCTTAGAAAAATAAGGATAATTTCAATTCTTCTTGATGTAGATGTGGTGAATGGGATCGATTATTTCTAAATCAGTTCCATCCTGAAAAATCGTTTCTGTTTTTCCTAAAAATAGTAATCCGCCCATTTTTAACTGCCTCTCGACAGTTCGAATGAATCTTTTTCGATTTTGAATGTCAAAATAGATTAATAGATTCCTGCAAAAGATAACATCAAATTTCCAGGGATAATTATGGATCTTGGTAATATCCTCGTTAAGAAAAGTGACATTCTCTTTAATTTTAGACGAAATGGCGTACAAGTTCTCTGATGTCTTTTTTATTTGAGTAAAATATTTTTTCTCGTATAATTTCGGCACATTTCTTAATTTTTCAGGGATATATACTCCCTTTTTTGCGTCCGATATGGCGTATTTGTCTATATCCGACGCGACAATCTGATAATTTTTAATACTTGGAAATCTTCCCGCAAGGTTATCAAATAACATTGTCAAGGAATAAGGTTCTTCTCCTGAAGCGCACGCACAGGACCACAATGTTATTGGTTTTTTTACTCTTTGGAAACTTGAAATATTATGATAAATTGATAAATTCTTCAAATTGTCAAATAAAGAAGGCGCTTGGACTATTTCTTTTTGTATCATTTGTTGTCTTTTTTTCCCGGCTTTATTGATATCTGGGCAATTTGGACGCAATTCTTCGATATAATAGTCTAAATCTTTCACATTCAAACATTTGAGCAGAATGTTTTGAAATGTGGCGTACACATCCCAATCCCTGAAAAAATATGTATATTTTATGGTAAAACCATCCTTGAATTTTATTAATTCGTTCTTGTTTGACAATAAATAGGAATTATAATTTTCTAGGTTGCTAATATTCAATCGAATCATCCTAGCTTTAAGCCTGCGTAAGATGAATGTCCTCCTGTAATAATCTAAATTGAGCCCAGTTTTTTCTTTCAACAAGCCTATGAGTGCTTGAAATGACTGTTCGCTAATTTTAACATTAATTTCTGTCAATTTAGGCTTAATGTTCCTTCTTTAATTTTAAAATATTTTTGAACGGGACTTGATGTAAATATGATTCCTTGAATCTATTTGAGTAAGCGTCCCGTGAGACTTGAACAAGGTTTCTGTTTTCCCTAATATCAATATACCGTTTTCTTCAAGGTGATCTTCAATGTTTTTAAGAAATCTAGCTCGATTTTCGCGATTAAAATAAATTAATAAGTATCGACAAAAGATTATATCGTACTTTTGCTTTTTTTTATGTCCTTCTGTTACATCTTCCCGTATGAACTCGACTTTCTTCTTGATATCGTCACTAATATAATTTTCATGGCCAAAATAGCTGTTTTTTTTTTTAAAGTATTTTTTTTCGAAGTAATCTGAAATTTCTTTCATGGAGTCGTCGTAGTATAAGCCACGTTTTGCCTTTTCAATGGCTCCTTTTGAAATATCTGAAGCGACTATCTCGTAGTTTTGAAAATTTGGGTATTGCTTGTTAATATTATCGAGAATCATGGCGATTGAATAAGGTTCTTCCCCCGTAGCGCAGGGGCAAGACCAAATCCGTATGGTGTTTCTCTCGCTTTTTGCACGAGATAATTTTTGGTAAAACGAAAGCCGATCGAGAAAAATGAAGATGTCAATATAGCTTGAATCTGGTTTACTTGAGGTTTTCGACATTTGTGCTTGATTTTTTGCGTAATTTTCTTTTGAACGGAATTTTCTTATTTTATTTGGATTTGGTCTAATTGTACTTTGAATTTCGCCTTTGTTTACATTTAATCCATCAAGAAAAATATCTTGAAAATGTTCAAAGACATCGTAATCCCTGAAAAAAAAAGTATAGTTAATTGTAAATCCTTCAAGAAATTTCGCAACCTCTCCTTGATGGGAAGTTATCAGGTTGTAGTATTGTTCAAATGAATTGCACGAAGTCCTTATCATTCGAGATTTAATGCGCTTTTCTATAAAATTTTTGCGATAATATTGAAAATTGAGGCAAGTCTCGTTTCTAATGTAAGAAAGGAGCAAATCGTAATATTTTTGGTCGAAAGCAATGTGTTCCATTATTATTTACCGATTATTTCTCTTTAAATGTACTGTTTTATCAATGGCTTTCCTTAGAGCACGATAGTTTATTTTTCGAAAACTCACACCCATAATAAAAATTTTAACATTTATATATTCGCAATTTATCTAAGAATAGATTTTAAATGGAAATTTCCGATAAGAAATATTGGAAGTTCCTATTTATAAATATTTCAATAAAACTTGCGGAATACATCTTCTATTTGTATTCCAAAGATATCAATCTTTTTTAAATCGGCAGTTCCAAGACCTTTTTTTTCTGCGATTTTTAAGTATCTTGGATGATATCCTATGATTGCGCTTCCAACGGAATCAACAGCAATTGGATCGCTTCCCAACACGATTATATCCATTGTTACGGGATGACCTCCAATCTCAAAACCGTCGGATCCTACGATCCCATCTATTACTTGAAATTTCATTTTAGATCTGAACAAGGAAGTAAGGTCTGCGATCTTTTCGTGTAATCTAGAGTGCATAATGCCTTTTGGAATTATTGTCCCCATAAGATTTTTCATGGTAAGGGTAGTACTCGCCATCGAATGTGTTTTTAAAGACGGAACTGAAATAATGCAATCTGCGTCCCATGCTGTTTTTGAAAGGTTTACAGAGTTCAGGGCAAGGGAATTCTTAATTTCAACACCGTCGATTCTCTCGTCCTTGTTAAGATCGAGCAATGATATGCCATATTTTTCCAATCTAAAAACATCATTTAGATCCATTGCTCGTTGAGTGCTTTTATCTTGACCTCCATCGCCAATAAAAAGGCGGTTAGGAGGAACTCTCGCGTCGTTTACAAGGAATTTCACGATGCCTTCTAAAGTATCCGTTGAGGTTACATTTCCCGAAGTAGATAAATCATCACAAACCCAATTAGGTTTAATAAGTATTTTTTTTTCATTTCCAGATAAAAAATGTCTTGCTTTAACTTGTTTCAGAGTTCTATAAACAAACTCTGTATCGTTTTCGTCTTGACCTTTCTTGAATATATATACCTTAGATTGCATGTTTTCTAATTAGTGCTAAATTTTTTTAAAATCTGATTTCTTCTTTCTTTTGACATCTTCTCGCTTGCGTAACGTAGGATTAATCTTGGTAATTTTCCTTTGTTCTTTACTAGATAATCAAATATCAAATCTGGTTTGTAATTTGAACAAGTTTTTAGGAGCCACCCTACTCCTTTTTGAATGTACTCTTCAGGGGATTGAAGCATTTTTTTAATTATAGTAAAAACCCATTCTTCCTCAAAAGACTTGTTTATCATAGTAAGTTTTATAAGAATAACGAGTGAAGCCCTTCTTATCCAAAGATGCTTGGAATTTGACCAGTTTTCCACTGTTTCTCGAGCTATTATTTCATTTCCCTTTTTACCTAAAAAAGGCCCAATTACTCGAATCATCGTACTGTCACAGAGTGCCCATGTGTCGCAATATTTTGTATAAGCGTCGTGAAAGAGATCAACGATCGATTCTGTAAAGTTCTTTTTGAACCTGTTTAGTATAAATACTCCTAAAAACTTCTCGTCGTGCACATCCGAATTGATTAATAATTTGAAAATTTCAATGGCTTGATTTAGAGTTATTTTATTCTCTTGCTGGAATTGTCTGGCAATTTTTTCGATATCAGATAATTTTAAACCGTAGTTTAAAAATTTCGGATTATTAGAATTAAGTATCTTATACATTCTTTCTTTTTCCTTGTTTCCAAGAGTGGGTGCGCTTTCTTTCAGAGCACTTCTTAAAGGGATAAGATAAGCTACAACTTTTGACACGAGTACAAGCCGTTTTTTATTATTTATGAAAGTATTTTTTATTAAATGAAAAAATTGAATATAACTGATAATCATTATGGTTATAAGAAATAATCAAGAGCTCCTTTTCTTACAATTGATTTATCATCTAAATAATTTTCGACTAAGCTAGCAATAAAGGAATTAAATCCTTTTATCTGAAGAAGTTCTCCTTTTGCTCTAATGTCAAGTATTGATTCTTTTAAGTTGTTTAAATACAAGCCTGCCCATAACAGGGAATTATTTGTTTTACCAATTAAAGAATCCCTGTAATATTTATCTAATAATTTCTGAGAGATGATGTAATTCCACTTTCGAAAATCGCTTGGGATCCAACGCTTGAGCCTAATTTGAAGGGAGTATTTCTTGCAGAGTTCTAAAATTTTTATATTAATCTCCTTTATGTAATCGGCCCTTGGGTAGGAATTTTTGCCATATAGATTGAGAAGGGGTTTGATAATTTTGGAATAATCGCTTCTTTTTAATCTATCGATAAAATAATTTTTCTGAGTGTCCCTGAGTGTAAGGCCAGGAGAAAACACGACGAAATCCGCACCAGAATCCTTAGATTTTTTTACGACAGATTCTAAGTTTTCGTCAAAATCTTCTAGAAAGGGAATAATGGGCATGAAATAGGTTCCTACTTGAATTTGTGGGGCCTCTTTCTTAATGGATTTCATGGCATCAAGATGTTCTATTGGAATAGAGGAATGAGGTTCTAAAAATTTTGCTAATTCCTCATCCATAGTGGTAATGGAAAAACCTACTGTGCACCACGAATTATTTGCAATATGTTTAAGTATGTCGAGGTCTCTTATAATTAAATTTGATTTTGTTGCAATATTTACGGGAAACTTATGCTTCTCCAATACTTTTAATACCCTCCTTGTGTTCTTAACCTCTCGTTCGATGGGTTGATAAGCATCGTTCACGCCCCCAGGTCCTACAATGTCTGGGAGTAATTTTCGAGCTCGCTTTATTTTAAAATCTAATTTTTTATCGATGTCAACCTTTACGACGATTTCGTTCTCAAAGTCGTTCAAGTAGTATCGATCGCTCCTTGCATCGCAATAAATGCAAGCGTGCTGACAACCCGAATATGGATTGATGGAATAACGAGCCCAAAACCAAGCGTCTGGGAATTTATACTTGTTCAGACAGGTCTTGAATTCCTTCTTTACTATTTTCATTTATCGATACTAATAAGGAGATCAAACATTAATAATTGTTGGAAAGAAAAAAAAAAAAGAAACGAAAAAACGCCCAAATTAAAAATATCACATTCTAGAGGTTGAAAAAAAATGGTTGTATTTTGCATCACTTGTGTTTGGACGTTTTTTCAAGAAAATACATGAAAATTCTCACATATATTTGTATCTGTCACAAATGTAAGCACTTATAGATGAATGAAAGGGAATATTGTTATTAACGCAATTCAAATAACACGCGATTAGAAACAATAATCTACTAGTAGATTTTGGTTAATTTAATGTCAAATATTAATTATAAAAATATTTCTATTTTATATAAAAAAAAGCATAGTTTTAGATATTTAGTAATGAAGGAGGTAAAGATATTTTGTTAGTTCGAATTTTTCAATCTTAATGCTTCTATTATCACTGGAAAATGATGTTCCAATGATTGCAATCGGGATTTTTAGAACATGTTGGCAATTTGGAAAGTAAAAATTATTATAAAATATTTTCTTTTCCTTATCATAATCAAGATGCCTGATGATATCAGACGAATTAGAATTATTTCTGAGAATCCTTGCTAACAAATTAAATTTTCGCCTCTTGATAAAAAACTATGGAAGTTATAACAAATTATTTATGTATAAATTTTATGATAACAAATCAATAATATAAGTTATATATAAATTTATGTACAAATATGAAAAAAAAGAAGAATTGATGCGTATTATGACATTCTTTTACGGGATATAATTATTATACTAAATATCCCGATTATGGTGAAAACGAGAAATATATTTCCAAATGGTATTGCTTGATTAGCGACTGTATTTTCCTCAAAAGGGACGAGGGGATACCTATCTTGGCTTACCGCTGTTCCCGTAATGTTGTAAGGTATGTCCCCTATTCCGTCTTTATTTTCATCAACACCATCATAGTCGTCCCAATAATTACCCCAAGATCCATTATCCCACTGATTATAAGTTCCATTATCTACGGCATGGACCCCATTCTCGTAAAAATAGTTATCATAAAGAATAGTACTTTCAGTACCTGCGTTTAATACTATACCATATGAACTTGAAGAAGAAATCAAGTTACTAATCACGCTAGTGTTCGAAGGAGAAGCGTCTAACATAATACCATAATTATTATTTTCAATTTCATTATTAATTACATCGCAATAAGTTCCAGCATATAGTTCTAATCCCCAAATATTATTTAAAATCTGATTATCCTCAATACTATTATTGTCTCCGCGCCAAATTCTTATACCCAAACTGCATTCAGAAATGTCATTATCTAGGATTTTATTGTTTACGCACTCATCCACAATGCTTACTGAATTCTGGTCTCTAATATATATTCCAAAATTTTCGGCATTTTTGATTGTATTTCCAGTTATGGTATTATTATTACATACATCTCCACTAGCATATAAATAAATACCCGTATCACAATCAAGAATTTTACAATCACTAATCACACCATTACTCGTGGAAATTAGTTTAATCCCCGCATAACCAGTTGTTATTGTCAAGTTGTATATCGTAACATTATTAATGATAAAAAACACTTTAGAATTTGCGATTTCAATTCCGCTAATCAATGTACCCATGGCATTTATTGTAATATTTTCGATTACATACGGATCATTCTCCGAACCATCTCCTTTTCTGCACCAATCCTGTGTTCTCGCCCAAGCCCAATTATTAGATCCCATATCATCAATAGAAATGGGCAATGCAGAATTGTTAAACCACGACAAGTTTGGAGTTTCTATTTCTATCGGCACATTTATTTCAGTGCTTGTTATAGAAGAGTTATATAACGGAAGAATAGTTATTCCAATTAATACAATCACTGAAATGAACATGTATTTCGAATATGCTTGTTTTCTAACAATCATAATATAAAACCTCGGTATTAAAACAATAATGAGAGTTTAATTTAAATACATATATAATGAAATTGAATAATCAAAAATTCGTAAAATACAAATATAG
>JAEOUI010000447.1 GCA_016839425.1 Promethearchaeota archaeon | reverse complement strand
TGAGATTACTGTTTAGAAATTTTTATTAAAATTTTTTCAATTTATTTATTATTCTAAACAACTAATTTATTATACAATGTTTAGCGAAAACGAACTTAATAACATTAAAAAAGGCTTGGAATCACTTAAAGAAAACATATCATTAAAGTTCTTTACAGATTTCAAGACAAATGAAGATGGTACAAAGTCTAGAAAATGTATGATGTGTAATGGAACATTAAATTTATTGGAAACTCTTGTAAATAATTCTGGTGACAAGTTGAAAATCGAAGAGTTTTCGACTGAAGAACACCCAGATAAGGCTCAAAAATTTAGTATTACAAAGGTCCCAACGATCTTATTTTTGGATCAAGATGGAAAAGAAGTTATAAGATATTTAGCCAATCCTGTTGGTTCAGAGCTCGCACCGTTTATTGAAACGCTACGATACTACTCTGGAGTACCTTCTTTTTACAAGGACGCAATTTTATCAAGCCTTAAAAATGTGCAAAAATCAACTATAAAGCTTTTCATTACGCTTTCTTGTCCTTATTGCCCGACAGTTATTCCAATTTTAAATTTGATAGCCATCTTGTCGAAAGGGAAAGTAAAAGTGGAGATTATTGATATAAATATGAATCCTGATCTTGCGATAAAATATAATGTGCAAGGGG
The DNA here is from genome assembly GCA_016839425.1 of Promethearchaeota archaeon. The sequence continues at coordinate 7,627 of JAEOUI010000447.1, read as the reverse complement.
TTCCGCATACGACAATTAACGAAAAAGACCACTTGATTGGTGCCTTCACGCCTCAAGATTTGTTAGAAAAACTAACAAAAGGAAAAAGAGATTACGATGGAATGTATTCGTAATCTACTTATAATTTATTAATATTTGCGATACATAACACATTATCAACAAAATTGTTTTAAACCACATTTTTAATTTAATATCAAAAGATATTTTAAATTCGGTTTCTCAATTATTACTGTAATAAGTACAATACTCAATATCATAGGTGGAAATATCGAATGTCTTCTGATCAAAAATATAAAGATATTATAAAACAAGAAATGACCAAACTAAAGAAACCCGTAAAATTAAAGGTTTTTACTTCAAAGCATGTGGAACCTGACGGAAGGGCAGTTCAAGCTTGCATGGATTGTGGACAATTCATGTCATTGTTGCGCATTTACGAGGAGAATTCAAATGGAATGCTTACGATTGAGGAGCTTTCTATTGACGAAAACCCTCGGTTTGCCCGAGATCATGATATACAAAGAGTCCCCACGATTCTATTCTTAAACGACGAGGGGAGAGAAATCATTCGCTATTTAGCCGCACCCCAAGGTCCTGAGATTCAACCTTTTATTCAGGCACTATTCGCCTTTGCTGGAGCTCCAAATTATTACGAGGCAACCATCCGTCAAAATCTGGATCGCATTGAACCATCAACAATCAAGGTAATGATCACTAACTCGTGCCCTTACTGCCCCCAAATGGCGACAATCGCAAGTCTTTTTGCAATCGCATCGAATGGCAAGATAAGAGCCGTGATCGTGGATATTGCTGCTAATATCGATATTGGCCAATATTACGACGCTGCGGGAGTGCCATATACCATAGTTAACGATCAAAAAGCCATATCAGGCTTAGTCGGGGCTGATGTGGTACTTAGATCGCTAATAGGAGGAAACATCCGTGTTCAATATTAGTTCTGGAATCCCAGATAGCGATAAAATATATGATGTTGTTATCTTGGGAGGAGGTCCAACAGCCATTGGAGCTGCAATCTACGCCGCTCGTTTTGCTTTAGATCTACTGGTGATAGGAAAGACTTATGGGGGTCTCATTGCTTCGACTCACTTAGTCGAAAATTATCCAGGCATAACATCAACTAGCGGAACAGGATTAATGGAAATGTTTAGGGAACATATGAATTCCTTGAACATTTCTTATATTATGGATGAAATAACGAGTATTGATCGAGAAGGAGATCATTTCGTATTGAAATCATTTTTCATGTTGTTTAAGGCGAGAACGGTGATCGTTGCAACAGGTTCCGAAAGAAAAAAATTAAACATTCCAGGAGAAGAAGAATTTACGGGAAAAGGCGTGTCTTATTGTGCTACATGCGATGGCGTTTTCTTTAAAGATAAAACATTAGCTGTTATCGGAGGAAGTGATTCTGCTGCAAAAGAAGCTTTATTTCTTTCTCAGCACGCAAAAAAAGTGTATATTATTTATAGGGGAAAGAAAATTCGAGCGGAACCTATAAATCAGAAAAGAGTAGAAGAAAATGAAAAAATTGAAGTTATTACTAAAACTCAAATAACTAAAATAAAAGGTGATACATCAGTTAATGCTATTATTTTCGAAAACGGGAAGGAATTCAAGGTTAATGGTGTTTTTATAGAAATTGGTTCCTTACCAAAATCCCAATTGGTCGAACAATTAGAAGTAAAACTGAATAATAAGAAAGAAATAATTATCAACAGAAAATCAGAGACAAATATACCTGGAATATATGCTGCTGGAGACGTTGCCGACGCACCCTTTAAGCAGGCAATTACCGGCGTTGCTGAAGGAGTTGTTGCTGCTTATTCGGTGTTTGACTATTTGAAAGAAAAAGAAGTAAAATATTAATTTTTTAAATTCAGTACAATATCACTTTATTAAAATGGCATCCGAATATTTAAATGAATGAGGAGCCCATGGATTTCCATCTTCACTCACATACTTATCTATTCGGCCACGGCAATTTCTAGAACCACATTCGCAATTAAAATTCCATCTTGGATCCCAGTTTCCGGGACTTTCCCCTTTTTTAACAATATCATAACTGATGGTTAATTCTTCTCCTGCTTTTACTGGTCGAAGTGTCATAACATTAAGATCATCATCTATTATACAATTTGGATCGCAGGAATGATTGATAAAACGTGCGTTTGTATCGATAATCATCCATTGTTCTTCTGCTATCCAAATTACATGACAAATTTCTTCAACACATACTTGTTCCCATGGCACCACGAGACCCTCGTATTTTTCAACCAAGGTTCCTTCCCTACAAAAATCAATTGCTACTAAGCACTTGCCGTAAGAACAATCTTGAACTCTCGAATTTATTTTCAATATATTCATCTATTTATAATGAGTTATGTTAAATTATATTTTATTGATTTTTAAAGATTGTGCCCCATTTAACGGTTAAGGTGGGCTTAAAAGGCCCATTTTAAATATTAGGCACGATAGCAAAACTTTATTTAAGTTATTAGTAGCTAATAAAAAAAAAGGATGAAACTCTAAAGGAAGATTTCCCAGATATAATCACAAGAGATAGATAATAACTCCTTCTTTTCTTCGTTGAAGCATAAAAAAAGATTTAAAAATAGTGATAAATGAAATAGCTTATGGCACGAGAAGAAAAGGACTTGGCGATCGTTATATTAATTGGGGGGAAATGTAATCGATTAGGAACGGAAAAAGGCATAATGGACCTCATGGGAAAGCCCTTGATCCTCCACCAAATTGAGGTTTTTCAAAAGTTTGATAATGATATATTTCTAATCGCCCATTCTGAGGACCAAATCTATCAATATAAAAAAATTATCTCGTTTCCTAAAACTATAAATTTCGTGATAGACGATCGTGAAATTTTTTCCTATCAAAATATTTACAAACCAATGTTGGGCGTTTATTCTGGACTCAAGGAATTGAATTCCTTAGGCTTTAAATATGCCTTTTTATTATCGTGCGACATGCCACTCATTAAACCTGAAGTAATTAATTTAATGATCGAACAATTAGAAAATTACGATTGTGTGATACCTAGATGGGATACGGGTTTTTTGGAGTATTTTTTTGCGATTTATCCAGTTGAAAGTGGATTTAAAAAAGCAGAACTTATTCTCAAAACAAAAAATTATGGATTAGCTAATTTTGTTGATAAATCTTGGAAAATTAATCACATTTCTGTTGAAAAGTCCATTAAACCTTTAGACCCAAATTTAGTCTCGTTGATAAACATTAACGGACCTATTGATATATATAAAGTAATAAAATTATTTCAAACATAAAAATTGAAGATATATGGCGTTAAACTTACCCCTTCTTATTTGCATTTTCGCAATATTTGTCGTTATTTTAATTAGCTACGCTAAGAAAGGCGTTGATTTCGTAGCGATATCCTTGTTTTGCTGTTTTTTAACAGCATCAATTACTGCATTTTTTTCAGGAGCGACATTTGCCGACTTTGTTGATACCATAGAATTTGAGGCTATTGTGGTTATTTTATGCATGAGTATTATCACGAAAGTTGCCCAAGAATCGAATATCTTAGAATATTTAGCTGTTAAATTGTTTAAAATCTCTAAAGGAAACCCAAGAGTATTTTTATATCTTATATGCATCATCACGACTTTACTCGCAGCAATTATTAGTGACGTGGTCGTGGTACTCATCCTTGCTCCTGTAGTTATCCGTATTTGTCGTTTCCTAAAAATCCGTGCGGGTACTTATCTTTTGGGCATGACTATTTGTATTAATATAGGATCAATCATTACTCCATTTTCAAGTGGCGAGAACATCATAATTGCCACATATTTCGGACTTGACACGCTATATTTTATTCAATATTACTGGATATTCTCCTTCCTTCTTTTATTCTTTACTATATTTCTCATTGATAAATTACTTCTAAGTAAGGAACCGAAGATCGAAGAACAACAGAAAAAATATGTTTTAGAGCTCATTGATGCAAGCGTCATGATAAAAAACAAGAAAATGTTTTATTTTAACAGCATAGCGATAATATTAACAATTGCGTCGTTTGCTTTAATTCCTTGGCTTTACTTAACAGCAGCCTTTTCATCGCTCATTATGGTTATGGTAAATAAAAATTACACGAAAAAGTCAATGAGTGAGCTTCTGAAGGATGTTGAATGGGAGATCATATTCTTTTTCATCTCGCTGTACATCGTTATTGGGTGCATGTTAATTGCAGGGTTTCAAGATTTATTCAAGGGAATTACCTTCCAAGCCTTGGATCCTCTGGTTTTATCCATTATTATGCTACTTGCGATAAGTTTAATTTCTGGGTTCGTTGCAAATACGCCTACTGCTTTAATCTTCATTCCAATAATCGACCTATTAATTCAAGATTATGGATTTTCTCCCGTTCCTTTAATGTTCGCGTTTATCATTGGAATTAATCTTGGAGGTAACTTGATCCCTCAAGGTGCTGCCTGTGATGTCATGACTCTCAAAATTGCTCAAAATAATGGTGTTGAAAATTTAGATTTTAAGAGATTATTAAAGACGGGTGCATCTTTTGCAATCCTGCATATTGTATTATCTATTATGTGGCTTCCTATTTTGATTTTAATCTATGGATGAAAAAAAAAACACTTCAATTTAAAGAAGAAATATTAGGGATATAATCCCCTCAATTCGAGCGCTTTTGCTACTCCAGAAACAGCAATAATATACGCAGCGGTTCTTAATGATATCTTTCTTTCTTGAGATATTTTATAAACTTCTTCAAAGGTTCTTTGAAGCACTTTACCCAACTCCTGATTTATTCGATCGATGTCCCAAAAGTAAGCGTTAATATCTTGTATGTATTCAAAATAAGAAACTAAAACCCCCCCGCTATTCGCAAGAATATCGGGTACGACCACGATTCCTTTATTGTTTAAAATTTCATCTGCTTCGGGAGTAGTTGGACCATTTGCTCCTTCTAGAATGATTTTAGTCTTTATCTTATCGGCATTTTTCTTAGTGATTTGATTTTCTGTTGCCGCAGGAACTAATATATCGCAATCTAGAGTTAATACATCAGGGCTTGGAATGAGTTCTCCTATTATTCCCCTGTAATCTTTCAAGTTATTTCCCATTGACACCCACTCTGCTAATTCTTGAATGTTCAATCCCGTCTCGGAATATACGCCCATAGTTATATCGCATACACAGATTATCTTACACCCAAAATTGTATAATTCTTCAGCAATTACCTTTCCTACTTTTCCAAATCCTTGAACGACTACCTTCATTTCGAACAAGTTCAATCCTAATTTTTCTGTAATGCTTTTGGCGATGAAAAAAAGTCCCATTCCTGTTGCTCGTGTTCTTCCTAACGATCCCCCAATCTCCACAGGTTTACCCGTTACAACCCCAGGAGTGGGTTCTCCTTTAAACATTGAATATGTATCCATTATCCACGCCATAGTCTGGGCGTCCGTGTTCATATCAGGAGCAGGGATGTCTTTTGTGGGTCCGATGATATTAAGAATTTCAACAGCATACCGTCTTGAAAGGCGTTCCAATTCTCCACGAGATAACTCCTTTGGATTAACTTGAACCCCCCCTTTAGCGCCACCAAGAGGCAATTTTAATAAACTCGTTTTCCAAGTCATCCACATCGAAAGTGCTTTCACTTCGTCGAGATTAACGCCAAAATCATACCTAATTCCTCCCTTAGCAGGACCTCTTATGGTTGAGTGTTGAACGCGATATCCTTGAAAAATTTTTAATCTTCCATTATCCATTCTTATGGGTATAGATACGATCATAATTCTTTCCATGTGTTTCAATCGTTCGTGAAAATCTTCATTTAAATCAATTTCTTTTGCTACTATATTTAATTGTTTTAATGCAACTTCAAAGGGATTTATATCAGTCATTATGATATTCATTTTATCGTGCTTGTTAATGTTATCAAATATAGATGGAAGTGTATATAAATGTTGTTGAAATTTTGTGTTTACTTAATCTCAATTAGAGTTAGTTAGAGGGATTTAGGGGAAAGATGGCAAAAAATTCTGTTCCACCTTCTACGGAGGTCGTGAATTCGATATCTCCATCCAAGAAAGAGCTCAATAATTTCATGCTATATGTCCCTAATCCTCGATTCTTTCCTTTGGTAGAAAAAGATCTCTGGAAAATTTGAAGTTGAGCCTCACGGAGGATCTCTCCTTCGTTTCGGACCCAGAATTTTATTTTTTTTTCATCAACTTTATTCGAACCAATTATAATGGTTCCAGATTTTTTAGTTGCTTCGAGAGCATTATTAATCATATTCCTAATAATCCTTCTTAAAACAGTCTTATCTGTTTTAAAACTAACTGAATCACTCTTTTTATCAATTAATATTTTTTTTGAAGCGGCTATAGGTTGGTTTATATATGCCTCATTCATTTCTTCTAGAAATTGCATCGATTCATATTGTTTAATACTTAATTTCAATGCATTTTTTTCAGCAGCGATCAGCATTCGATGAAATTCAACCTCGTCAAAAATATTATTGGCAAAATAATCAATTTTTTCGAGATATTGTTGCATATCGATTTCATCAGGAAAATCCTTAAGAAGCTGAAGTGATGCTGTTAAACCATTTAAGGTATTTAAAATATCGTGAAAAAACAGGCGCTCATAGACTTCTCGCCTCTTTTCGTCTTTGATATCTTGGATGGTAATGGCCGTGAAGTTAAAACCGTCAAATTCAAAAGGAGAAGCCCATAATCGAAGATCAAACGATATCTGTTCGGGTCCACAAGTCAATCGGCAATCCATAACTGATGGGCCCACCTTCTGACTTTTAAGCATTACATTAACCGCACCGCAGTATGTGCAAGACTCTGAAGTGCCGCATCCTCCAATTTCCTCTTGAGCGTGAATGCAATCAAGGATTTCACCCGTTCGTTTTCCAATTATAGATGTAAGATTGTCTAATCCCGTAAATTCCAATGCGCCTTGATTCATATAAACTATTTGCCTATATTGATTTACAACAATAAAAATTGCAGGAATTTTTCCTAAAAAACTATCGAGAACATTGTTTTTTTTAAATAGTTTAACTTGTGTTTTTAGTTCCTTTTTTGAGGCTCGTTCTGCTCGAGCGTATTTTGTTGGTTGAGGCTTAGATTCCGTTTTTTCTCCCCAATGATAATTTATTGTGTGATATTCAAAAAATATTTACACATATAACAAGAAAATAATGGTTTTTATATATCTCGTTTCGAAAAGCCACAGTTAATATATTGTTTTTAAGAGAAAATTGTTAGGAAAAATGCATAAAGATTTATAAAGTAAGACTCAATTTAGTTTAAAGACAGCTTAAAAAATTGATAATTAATAAGTTTGATAGATGTTTTGAAAACTTCCAGTATTATTGAATTAGTGATATCTCAATTTTTTTAAATAAAAAGGAAAAAATTTACATCTTAGAAATTTGTTCTTTATGAAATTCAAGTGCCTTCTTAAGGGCTTCATTCAATAAGGGTATTTGATCTTGATTGATTACTATTTTTTTAAGCGTTTCTTCTAAAATCTTACCCATTTCTTCAGCTATTTTGATCTGTTTATCCTTACTGAGATTAAATACTTG
>JAEOUI010000592.1 GCA_016839425.1 Promethearchaeota archaeon | reverse complement strand
ATGCAAAGTAATGTCCAAAAATATGTTGAAGAATATATAAATCGCGCAAAAACATTGAAAGCTAAAGTGGGCGGAAAAAGCTCTAGGACGGTTTCAACCTCTAAAATATCTTCTAGTTCCTCTTCAGACGATTCAAAATCAGATATTGAAGCTACAAGTGATGAAGAAAAGGAACTTTTAGAAGTAATTTCAGGGACAATTGTAACTGAATCGCCTAATGTCAGATGGATTGAGATCGCAGGATTAGAAAACTGCAAACAATCTTTAAGAGAAGCAATAGTTTTACCTATGCTTAAACCAGAATTATTCACTGGAGCGAGAAAACCGTGGTCGGGAATATTATTATTTGGTCCACCAGGATGTGGAAAAACATTGCTTGCTAAAGCTGCAGCCACAGAATGCCAAGCAACCTTTTTTAGTGCATCTTCTGCGGATTTGTTGAGTAAATGGTTAGGGGAAAGTGAAAAATTAATCTCGTCGTTATTTAAAGTAGCTAGAATGAAATCCCCAAGTTTTATTTTTATGGATGAGATAGATTCTCTTGCTACAAAAAGAGGAGAAGGAACAGAAAGTGGTGGTGAGAGAAGAGTGAAAACAACCCTCTTGAGTGAAATACAAGGTTTAAGAAGCGGTTCCAATAAGCCCCTTCTCGTACTCGGAGCTACTAATCGTCCGTGGGATTTAGATACAGCTATGCTTTCAAGATTTGAGAAAAAGGTTTATGTACCGCTTCCTGATCTGCCCGCAAGAGCCGCTATTTTTAAGATTCATACAGCAGGAGTTAATTCTTCTTTAGATGATGAGGATTTAATAGAACTAGCAGCACGATCTGAAGGATATTCTGGACGAGATATTGCAAATGTATGTAGGGAAGTTATAATGATTCCTGTAAGAGAATTAGATATGAGTGGTCTTTTAGAAAATTCAGATAAAGAGGTACATGTGAGAGATATAACATTAAATGATTTTATAAAATCACTTAAAAAAGTTAAACCAATGACCACTCAAAAAGAATTAGAACATTATGAAGATTGGAAAGAAGAATTTGGAGAATAAAAACAAACAGATCTGTGAATTGAGTTTATGGAAAAACGAAGGGACGATATAGAAGAAAAATCTAAAGAACTTGTGAAGACGCCAGTCGAAGATCTGACAGAATTAAAGAAAGAACTTCAAAGACTTAGAGAACTTAAGAAACAAAAAATATTAAAAGAAAAAAATCAGCAAAATCAAACTACACTTGAGAAAGAAAAAATCGTAAACAGTGAGCCAACACCTTTAGATACTTTTGAGGAGCGATTAAATGAAATTGATGATTTTATAACCAAATCTCTTGAACAGATGGAAACAAATAACTATGCAGAGAATGCGAAATATATTGAAACGGAATTACAAACTCTTGAACAAGAGATCATAGGTGAAAAAGGGCTCATTGAGGAGGAATTAAATCCCTATGAAAAATTGCTTGAAGTATATCCTTGGTTAGAACAACCAAAATATGAATTTATGTATTCTATGCCTAATGTAAAAAAAAAACCAACTGATTTCGAATCTTGGAAAACAGAATGGGCTAAAGTTGTTTTTGATTATGCTAAATTTGCAATTCTACATATCTTACATATTAGACAATTATATTCTGAAAAGCCCTTTTCTAATTTTGAAGATCGTCAGAAGGCGATAAAAGAAATTGCAGAAGAATTGGTTGCTCAAGATTTAGCTCAATTTATTTCTAAAAAAAAAGAGAGATTAAGAGTATATTGGAGAACTTTAGATTTATGGGCACAAGATATTTATGATTGGGCAATTGAATTCGGTAAATTAGAACCAATTCTGATTTTTGAAATAAGAGAAGCCAAACGAGAATTTAGTAATCTCCCCAAATCTGATCTGGAAGAGATATTTAAAATGCTTTCCAAAGATGATAAAGGCTCAATTATTAAAGCCGATGATGGTCAATTAGCCCTTAAAATAAAATTAGAATAAATTTTATAGAGAAGGAAAGAACCATTGCTTTCCAGTTAAAAGTGATTCCCTAAACTTCGCAACGCCACTATTTTCAAGAGACATTAAGACTTTTAAAGCACGATCTTGAGACCAATTAAAATTTGTACATACAATTTCAATTGTAAGATTATCATGATTTTTAGCCAATTCAAGCACTTTTGATTCATCATCAGTAAATTGTACCGGAAAGAAATGAATAATTATTGTACCAGAAGCAAGTTCTTGGACATTATCTATAACGCCTGTTTTTTGGAGAATTTTCATTGCTTTAACTAAATCTTTTAATTCAACCTTTCCTTTTAATAAACCCGTATTTATCAACTCAAATACCTCAGAAAGGGGCATAATACCTCCCGTTTCCTCTTTGCGCATCATAACTCGCTGATATGCTAACATCCCGAGCTTTTCTTGATCAATTTTTTTCGACTTTATGAGTACATTAGATTCATTTATTTGTTCGGAAATAATTTTTGATTTAGGAATGTTATATTTTTGTTGTAATAGATCAACCTCATTTTTCAACTTAGGATTTAGAGCTAGAATTACCCCATGCCTTTTCGCAATTTCATTTAAACGCTCTTTAGTTAAATTT
>JAEOUI010000446.1 GCA_016839425.1 Promethearchaeota archaeon | reverse complement strand
GATACCACGCAGAACTCATTATTCTATTTTTAATGAATTCCTTCGCATCGTCTGTTATAATGGTATCGAAAATACCGCTTTTATCGCCTTTAATGCCTCGAATAACAGGTATGAAAACCGATCCTTTTACATGTTTCACTTTAAGAAACCTCAGATGTATTTGCTTTCTTTTTTATACTAAATCATAAAAAAACTAGGATATAAATATTTCATTTTTTAATTTTATGAAATAATGTTTGATTAGATTCAACTAAAGTTGTGTTATAATTATAAAAAAAGTTAACTCACCAAGAAATTCGGAATTTTGTAATATCTGCCCCTTCCCAAGATTTTGACAAGAAAGAACTTTCGGGTACGACACCCGCGCATAACTCAACGAATTTTTCAATCCAACCCACCGCTAAATAATAATACACTTCAAAATCGAGATCAAAATCTTCATAAGACACATGAATTTCATTTCCTGAAATAAATTCGAGGTTAATAGAATTAAAATTGAAGACAATCCTTGAAAAACGCTTGTACTTCTCCAAAGCTTTTTGAACATTACCTGGCTCTAATGTTAAAGCGTATAAATCTGACATTGCTTTATATCCAAACTGCCTACCCCATTCTCTGACGATATCCATGTTTCCTCGTGCTTCGATTATCGCAAGTGCGTTCAAGAGTTCCTTATAAATTTCGAATGGGTACCAATCCGAAGCTAAGATATTTTGGGACAATAATTTTTTAGCTTCTTTCGATAACAATTTCTTATACGCATCAGTTTTGTTGGCTTTTATTGCCGTTACAATATAATGCATGAATATACCTTTTGTTTTCTTCATCTTAATTCTTTGATGCTAATTATTTAGATCTTGAGACTAATTGAACTTTATTTCTTGTTATAAATTAGGCTATTATGAATATAAAGTTTCTTATGGAAATCGATATATCATTGTTATAAAACAAATTTTTTTGATATTATTAATCAAAATATTTTCTATTAAAAACCAAATCTCTTACCACGAAATTCGAAATTTCGTTATTTCCGCTCCTTCCCAGGATTTACTCAAGAATGAACTTTTAGGTTTTTTCCCCACACACAGTTCTACAAATTTTTCTATCCATCCCATTGATAACTCATAATACTCTTGAAAATTAGGATCAAAACCATTAAAAGAGATGTTTATGTCTTTTTCTGAAATAAAATCTATATTAATCGAACCAAAATTAAAAATTATCCTTTGAAATCTCTTGTACTTGTCTAAAGCTTTTCGAACGTCTCCCTCTTCTATGATTTGGCCGTAAAGATCTGTCATGACTTTGTAACCGAATACCCGTCCCCACTCTCGAACGAGTTCCATGTTACCTCCTGTTTCTACTTTAGCGAGAGCAACCATGCATTCTTTATACGCCTCAAAAGGATACCACTCCGAAGATAAGATGTTCTGCGAAACCAATTTTTTGGCTTCTTTTGATAACAATTTCTTATATGTATCTGTCTTATTGGATTTTATTCCTTTTATGATATAAAGAACAATGGTGCCTTTAGCTTTTTTCATTATTTTTTACCAAGATTGCAGTTTTCCTAAAGTCATATAAATTGAATTTTACAATAATATATACATCAATGGAAATTTAAATTTTCATATTTCGCTTGAAATATCGTGCGAGAAATTATCTCGAAACGAGAAGATTGGTTTCCTTTGAATCTTACTAAATTATATCTTTGTAATCAGGATTAAAATAAAAGTTATCGGATTGTCGGTGTTTAAATTTGATTAATCTGGTTTTAATATAACTAAGACCATGAAAAATCGTAAGTTGTCCAATCTGCTGTTTCCCAAGATTTTTTGTAGAACTTGAAATGAACTGGTTTTTTTAGACACAACTCTAAGTATTTATACATCCAACCGCTGGAAATATAGTAATATAACTCCCAATCGCGCTCGAAATCTTCGTAGGTCACGATCATGTGGTAATCTGAAAGCATCTGTGGTTTGATTACGCCCCAATTATATACCAATTTATGAAAACGAGCGTATTTATCCATTGCTATTGTAGGATCAGCATCAGATATTGAGTTCTTATAAATTGAAGTCATAAGTATCTCACCAAATCTTTGACCCCATTGAAATAAGACTTTTTGATTATTATTGCCCTCAACTTTTGCTACAGCATCGTGGATGTTTCTGTACGCCTCGTATGGATACCATATAGAATCAAAGATTCTCTGGTTAATTAATTCTTTCCCCTCGTTTGAGAGAATATCGTCGTAAGCCCCACTTTTATTTGCCCTTATAGGTTTTACCATTAACTTGACTAGTGAACCCTTAACTTTTTTCAACACTAAACCCCTTTAATGTTTTTAAATCTCCCTGCAAAATAACATGTAAATACAAGGATTTAAATTTAAGCATTTTCAAGCTTCTAAACAATGTAGCGCGTTTATTATATGAATAACACTTTTTAGAAATTAAAAAAGAGTAATGAAAATTTTACCACGAAAAATCGTATGCTGTCCATTTAGCGCCTTCCCAAGACTTTTTATGGAACTTAAAAGTTATTTTCTTATTTAAACATAATTCTAAGAATTTATACATCCAACCACTAGATACATAGTAATATGGCTCCCAATCACGTTCGAAATCCTCATAAGTGACTATTAGGTGATTATCCGATAATAATTCTGGAATTAAAGAACCCCAACTATACACCAACTTGTGGAAACGCTTGTATCTCTCTATGGCACTTTCAACATCAATATTAGAAACGGTATTTTTATAAGTCGAGGTCATGAGAGCGTCTCCAAATTTTTGACCCCATTGAAATAATATAGTTGGATTATTCTTTGCCTCGACTTTTGCAACTGCGTCATGAACATTTCTGTATGTCTCGTAAGCATACCAGATGGAATCGAATATTCTTTCACCAACTAACTCTCGTCCTTGATCTGAGAGAATATCGTCATAGACTCCCGTTTTGTTTACTCTCACCGATTTAACTAAAATTTTTACTAATGAACCCTTTACTTTTTTCAATGCGAAATCCCTCTCTTATAAATGAAATGTTTTACGCAAGGAGAATAATTAATGATCAGGCTTAAAATAGTTCATTTTAAGAGAAGTTATGTACTAATAACACGAAATAGGTTCACTTAATTTAATTTGAGTAATAATATTTTATGAGAATGATTAAAATGAAAATCCTCTATACTTATATTATAATAATCCAATTTAGCAAAAATTCCACGGAGATATAAGATTAGTGCCTACATACATGTATAAAGCTAAATTAATAATTGCATAATTTCGTTATAAAAAACTATATATTAGGGAATTTTCATAAAAAATGTATAAAGTTATTTTACCTCGTGATGAGGAATTCTAATAATATTTCTTGTAAAAATCACGAGGTCAGATTTAAATTATACAATAAATAAGACTGATATTACTTGTCGGAAAATAAATTATTACCACAATTAGAAGGACTTGTAACGGATTTTACCGAGTCTCAAGGAGACGTCCACGGTCAGATAGTTATAGCTTTTCCCGCAGGTGTTCCTATAGCAAATACTTGGAAGGGTGATGTGGATCCCATATTAGTAGGGGCCGTTTCGGCAGCAGTAAAACTAACCTTCCAAAATTTGTGCATGAATTTAAAAAAAGGATTGATTAAAAGAATCATGGTAAATAGCGAATCGGGGAGAGTCATAATCCAAAAAGTGGGAGAGCGGGCCATCTTGACCACGATAATAGCAGAAGAAGCGGATATTTTTCGAATTGCTTTTGGTATTAGTAATTTAGCAATTAAAATTAACGAATTATTCAAGGGTTACAAGGGTGATCTTGACAACCTCTTGTTTTCAGAATAGAAACGAGGTGGAAATGACGACCGAAGAAATACATTTAATTGATTATTTACGAGAAATCGAAGATATAACGGATTTAAACGGATGCTTTTTTGTTAATGTGGAAGATTATACCGTGATAGAGTCCACGATACCATTTTACATTCCTGAAGAAATTTTATGGGAATTAAGCGTTTTGCGGGACACATTCCAGCAATTTGCCACGGGATTTTCCCATGGTACTTTACAGGAATTAACAATTGAAGGAGACCGTGGTTATATAATGCTTTACAATGTCCCGCCCCATTTGATTCTTTTAGCAATGGGTGCTCAGGATATCAATCTAAACTTCGTTAAACTAGCAATGATTGATGTTTTGAAAAATATCCGAAAAGAAATATTTGACATGGGAGACGCCGTCTTAAAAATTCCTTCAAAGGGATTCGGAAAGGTTGGAGCTAAAGTGGAAAAAGTTCCAGAAAAGGAAGTCTCCATATCTAAAGTTATTGTTCCTGAACCTGTTACTGAACCTACAGCCCCTGAATTAGTTAAGCCAGAGCCCATACAAGAGCCCGTAGGACCAGAGATTACTCCCGAAATTGAAATGGATGTTGAAACAACACAAGCACAAACCATCCCTCCAACGGAGCAGGTTGAATCTGAAGCCGCGCCGAAAATCAAGGATACAGCAAAAATTGGTATCTTGGATTTGATAAATTCGATAGAAGAGAAATCAAGTGACGAAAAGTATATCGTGATAAAAAATATATTTTCTCTCCTAAAGGAAGATCTTTCAGTGGTTACGGGTTCAAAATTTTCAGAAATCTTAGAGAAATTGAAAGATGCTATTTTAGAACATGTGGGTACCTCTCTTGCCTTGTTTGATATATCACGGTGTTCGCGTGATTTAAGTAAGAACCACGATAAATTTACACCTAACGAGATTAAGCGTTATGCTGAAAGAATCGATAACTGGGAAAGTAGAATAATAAAGCTATAAATGGTGAAAAAAATGAGTCTGATTATGTATAAAATCGATGGAAGAGAACTCGTTCCAACTGACGAGAAAACGCTAAATAAAAACAGTATCTACATTATCATTGATAAACACACGAAAAAATCTAAAATTTGGATATGGAGTGGTTCAGAAGCAAAAAATATGGATCGATATTTTGCTGGTGTTTCAGCAACAAAAATTAAATCAAAGAAAAGATTATATGGAGCTAGCATTGAAGTTGTAGAACAGGGTCACGAGCCTGGACACTTCCCAGATCTAAGCGCAGTCGAAATTAAAGAACCTTCAGAAGAAAAGATTGAAATGCAAAAAGTAATCGTCCCGCTTTCCTCTGAAATCCCCGTCAAATCCCCAGTAGTCAATCAAACCAAGCCCCAAGGGGCTCGAAAAACCGTCTCAGCAGTCGAAACAAGGACAATTCAAAATGACGAAAAAGAATTTTCTTTATTTAAAAATAAGATGTCGTCTCTTTTAAAGGAAATTGCAGGGGATCTGGAGAATTTACAAACTAAAATTAAGTCTTTTTTAAGAGAAATATAATTAAATTAAGAATAAATAATCACTTGAAGTAGAAAAAACATGTTAGATGCTGGAGTAGGCATTACGACCGAAAAGGATGGATATAAAGCTGGAAGAATTGTTGTCAAACAAGCCCTGGAGAATATGAATACGAAACCTAAACTGGGAATTCTTGCTGTTGATACTTTATCCCGAAGGAGATTTAATTACGATAAGATCATACAAGGAATTCGAGAAGAACTTGGACCTAATGTAACTTTAATAGGAAGCACCGTTATGGGGATTATTGTAAACAAGAGATTTGCTCTCAGGAGCGTGGGGTTGATGCTTATTGGAGGGGACCTGTCTATAGACGCTACTTTTAACGAACCCCACTCGCGGTTGGAATATGATAAAGTTGCTGAGAAAATATATCAAATTGGAAAAGGTTTAGAACCTAAAAACAATCGATTCTTGCTCATGTTTCAAGACGGTGCAAGATTTCCTCCAGAGATGATGGCAAAGCAAAAAATGCTAAATAGTCGAGTAGTAGCGTTAATGTCTGGCATTGTTAGGAGGTTTTTCAAAAAAGTATTAGATGACATGGCAGAAACTGGCATGGGAATGCCGTCCCTTCAATTATTACTCGAAGAATTATACTCCAAAGGTTGGACATATCCAGTGATAGGAAACCTAGCTACTGATCTTCGAAGCTACGAATCAGTTGAATTTTATAACG
>JAEOUI010000445.1 GCA_016839425.1 Promethearchaeota archaeon | reverse complement strand
TCATTTCCTCGTGAAAAGCTGTTCCTGGAAAAGCTGTAATTGGTGTGAATTGAACCCCAGTTAAACGCAAGGATCGAACGAATTGGATCGTTTGATGAACCATTTCTCTCGTTTCACCAGGATAACCGATGATAACCCCACCAAAGATCGAAATCCCTCTATCCTTTACCATTTCTACGACTTTTTGTGTCATCCGTGGGGTAGTATTCATCTTATTCATTGCGTTTAGACTTTGTTGATGAACGGTCTCGATTCCTAAAAATAAA
The DNA here is from genome assembly GCA_016839425.1 of Promethearchaeota archaeon. The sequence goes on along the minus strand of JAEOUI010000445.1, from coordinate 3,962 downwards.
TTTCTGAAACCTGCTTTCGCTAACAAATCGATCAACCACGGATTTTTATATAATGTATCAATTCTTGATTGTCCCATAAAATAAAGTTTGTTATTTACGCCTGATTGTATGATCGCATCGCAAATCTGTTTTGTTCTCTTGACATTTATGGTAAAATTATCCTCGCAGAAAAATAGGAATTTGTTTTTCCAATCGACAGAATATATTTCTTGCATTATTCTATTTAAACTCTTTGTCCTATATGCTATTTTACGGCAACTTGGATCAGTCCACATCTTCTTAATGCAACAAAAAGTACAATTGTGTGGACAACCTCTCGAAGATTCCATCAAATCAACACGCATTCCAAGATAAAGATAATTTTTTCGTTTTATGAGGTCATGGCGAGGGATTGCAAAATTATCGAGGTTGGGCTCTAAAGCTCGAGGATTGTTATGAACAATTTTACCATCTTTCAAGTAAGAAATACCATCAATATCTTTTTTATCAATACCATTCTTATTACCGTCGATATAGTCAATAATTTCTCGAAATGTATGCTCACCTTCACCTCTTACTGCGTAATCGACGCTGGGGTGCCTTGTGACATAGTCAGGGTCGAGCGTGGGATGATAACCTCCAACGATCGTCGTGCAACCTTGCTCTTTTGCTGTCTGGGCCGCTTCTAAAGCATAATCGACTTGTGGAGTCATTGAAGTAATGGCAACTACATCATGTCTATTTAATTCCTTATGAAATTTTTTCTCTTGGAATTTTTCTACCTTAAAGTCTATTAATGTCGCTCCGTGCTCAGGTACCATTGCTGCTATTGAAATAAGACTCAGAGGAGGACATTTTATTACCGAATCTAAACCAGAAGCTATTCGACTGGGATTAATATAAAGAATTTTCAACTAATGTAAACCTTTTTTTATACTTGATCTTATATAGTTGTCAACTCTATATAAGTCTTGCTAGAACTACATAGTCAATGTAAATTCAACAATTTAAAATTTGTAAAAACAAAAAAATCAAAAATTAAATAACTAATACAATTCAGATTAAAATTATAAAAAAAATCCATAATAATCTATTATTTATAGTAGGAGATTTATATATAGATTTTTAAAGAAATTTTATTGCGTAGATACAGCTTTGTTCTTTTTTGAAATGTTTTGTTGATCAGTTTGAATATTAGGGATACTATTATCATTGATTTTATTCATTTTTGGAGGTGTTTCCGTAATTTTGTAATTAAATGTATTTGCTTCCTTGGCTCTAATCTCTAATTCTCTTAAATCATCTGATACTGCAGAGCTCGATATTCCTTGGGTGTGAAGCATTCCATAAGCCTCGGACATCACACTTTTTACGAATCGAGGTACGGAAGATCCCATCCAGCTCCATTTTCCAAAAGGATTGCAGTATCGAGTGGCAACATCCTTCACATAACTCCCGTTAAGATAGTACGAGGCGTAAGCTTCGGCAACGAGTCGGTAAATCTCTATATTCGTCAATTGATCGGTATTCATCATTGGTTGGAATAAATTGTAGTGCTTGTAATTCCTACTCGTGATCATTCCTTTTTGTTTCATTTCCTCGTGAAATGCCGTTCCTGGAAAGGCCGTAATGGGCGTAAATTGGACGCAGGTTAATTTCAGAGAGCGAACGAATTGGATCGTCTGATGGACCATTTCTCTCGTTTCACCCGGATATCCAATTATTACTCCACCAAAAATCGATATTCCCCTGTCTTTTATCATTTCCACGACTTTTTGCGTCATTCGCGGGGTTGTATTCTTCTTGTTCATTGCGTCTAAGCTTTGTTGATGGACTGTTTCAATCCCTAAGAAGATCTGCCTGAACCCGGCTTTTTGCAATAGATCAATTAACCACGGATTCTTGTACAGAGTATCAACCCGAGATTGACAGCTGAAATATAGCTTGTTATTGACTCCAGACTGGATGATCGCATCGCAAATTTGCTTAGTGCGCTTGACATTTATGGTAAAATTATCCTCGCAGAAAAACAAGAAATTAAATTTCCAATCAACGGAATATATTTCTTGCATAATTCGTTTCAAACTTTTTGTTCTATAAGCCATTTTCTGGCTGTTAGGATCGGTCCACATTTTTTTGATGCAACAAAAAGTACAATTGTGTGGACAACCTCTCGAAGATTCCATCTGATCTAAACGGGTTCCTAAATAAATATAATTTTTCCGCTTGATGAGGTCGTGTCGGGGGATGGCAAAGTTATCGAGGTTAGGTTCTAAGGCCCGGGGCTTATTGTGAACAATCTTGTCTCCTTCCAAGTAGGAAATTCCATCGATGTCTTTTTTAGTAATATTGTTTTTATTTCCATCAATGAAATGCACTATTTCTCTAAATGTATGCTCACCCTCACCTCGTACGGCAAAATCAACGCTAGGATGCCCAGCCACATAATCTGGATCGAGCGTTGGATGATAACCTCCAATAATTGTCGTGCAACCTTGCTCTTTAGCAATTCGAGCAGCATCTAATGCAGAATCTACTTGAGGCGTCATTGAAGTAAGAGCAACTACGTCGTGCCTGTTTAATTCCCTTCGAAAGTTTTTTTCTCGGAATTTTTCCACTTTAAAGTCTATTAAAGTCGCCTCGTGCTCTGGAACCATAGCAGCTATCGAAATAAGGCTTAAGGGGGGACCCTTGATAACCGCATCCAAACCAGAAGCGATTCGACTTGGATTGACATATAAAATTTTCATTTATACCACTTCTAACTTCTTTATGTCATAAAAAAGCATAATTATATTAAAATTGTTGTTAATCCTATATAAAGATTTGTTCAATCTACATACCGGTCTAGAATACATTAAAAACAAAAATAGAAAGTTATCAACTATTCAAAAAATAAGAAATTAGAGTATTTTTCACAAATTCAAAGTGTCCCAAATGGATTTTCGATATCTCTTCAAGATTGTCTAATATTCCAATCTTTTGGATCCTTTCTGTTATCTTGAAGTATGGTGTATCTTTGATCTTTTTAAATAAATCTACATTATCCTCGCTTCCCTCGAGAAGATATTGGATGGAATTTAAAATAGTGATTCCGAGCATTTTTTGGGTGATTTCCAATAGCATAGTGTCAAATGTTATTCTAAAGAGGATTTCCTTGTCAAAGTCTGTCTTTTTTTCTAAGAGATATTCTTTTTGGATCGAAATTGCTTCTTGGAACAGTCTAATAGCTTCAGTTCCAAGCTCCTTTATTTTATCGTTAAAAGACCGATCTTCTGACGCCCTCAAGCATAAAGCAGAAAGAGTGAGGTATTCTGCTATGAAATGGGTAAATCGGGCTTTAGCGTTAAGAAAAGTATCTCTCGAATCATCCTCGTCAACCAAAGTGCCTAAATTATTTAAAGCGTCATTAAAACTCTTGGAAATGTCTTGAAATTTTTTAGAGGCTGCTTCGAATTCTTTCATTTCAATGAGTTGATTTCCTCTTTTTTCTTCCATCTCATATAATTCGTCAAATTTATTTATTTTCATAATTGCCCGCAAGATAAGCTTCTTTCCAAGCGATTTTTTTGTAGGAGATCTTTCAAGAGCTTGACCTGCCTTGAGTAGTAGCATCGAAGATAATCCTTCAAATTCTTCGGGATCGCTTTTATACAAATATTCCGATGCTGTCACCCAACTTTCTCCTGCTTTCTCGTAATCGTTCATTTTGTAGGCAATGTTCCCTAATTGGATCATTAATTTTGCGCTAATTTCTTCAAGTTCCAATTCTTCGGTTTTTCTTAGAATAGATTCTAACCTGTGCATTGCTTGAAGGTTATTTTTGAATTGCGAAATTTTTTTAGATATTTGTATGTAAATTTCATCCAATTTAATGTAACTACCAATATCAAGATAGATTTGAGCCGCCTTTTCTAATAAATTAATGGCTTCAGTTCCATTTCCTCTATCTGCTAAATTTTCTGCTTGGTCTATTAGTTTTT
>JAEOUI010000444.1 GCA_016839425.1 Promethearchaeota archaeon | reverse complement strand
TCGAAACGAAATTAAAAAGTTTTTAAATTGAGTTCATATTTTTGTTAATAACAATATATTTCATATTGTAATTGACAAAAAGGTCAGGAATTACAAATGACTGAAATAAAAAATAATAAATCCTACGAAATTTGGACTCAAAATCTCTCGAAAGTATACGGAAAAGGAGAAAAACGATTAAAGGCTGTTGATGCAATTAATATTGCTTTAGAACCAGGAATACACGGATTTCTGGGACCCAATGGTGCAGGAAAGACTACAACGATTAACATGCTCGTAGGTGCTATTTCTGTAAGCGCTGGAACTGCAAAAATAAGGGGATACAAAATTGGTTCGATAAAGTCACGTCGCTTGCTTGGATTTTTACCTCAAGATCCGTCTTTTTACAATAACATGACTGGGCCACAATATCTCATGCACATGGCACAATTAAATGGCATTAAAAGGAGCAACGCTAATCAAAAAGTTAATGAACTTATCAAATTCATGGATTTAGAAAGCGCTAAAGATAGAAAGATTGGTAAATATTCAGGTGGTATGAAACAAAAAATTGGAATAGCCGCAGCACTCATTCACGATCCTGAAATATTGATATTAGACGAGCCAACGGCTAATTTAGATCCTTTAGGTCGAGCAGATTTAATATCTAAAATAAAGCAATTGTCCCAAAAAATGAGTGTTTTCGTGTCGAGTCATATTTTATCTGAAGTTGAACAAATGTGCAAACATGTCTTCATGATCAATAAAGGAAAAATCATCGTAGCAGATTCCATTAAAAATATTAAGAAGATGTACTCCACATCTTCTAATATGTATATTTTAGACACGGACTCCAATGAACGGGTAATTAATCTCCTAAAAGAAAAAGATGGCATTAATAACGCCTGGATTCGGGAATCAGATGGAAAAATTGCTTTAATTCCTTTTGATAACAACGATTTTCAATTACTTCTTCCTAAGATTTTGGCAAACAACAACATTAAACTAAGAGGATTCTTTCAAGAAGAATCTTCTCTACAAGATATTTTTATCGATATTATTGAGAGGGACCAATAAATGACCGAAATGGAAATTAATAAATATAAACCAGAAACCATTACAAGAGATGCCACGCATCCTCAGATTGAGACGATTCCTGTGCTAATGATCACGAAAAAGGCTTTTTTATTCAATTTATGCACGATTAAAAGGTTTTTGATAAGTTTATTTATAATGGTAATTGGACCAATCGTAGTTTACCTTTTTATAGACAGAAATTTACTTTCTGAAGCAAGTACTTTAATGAATACTCAAGGATTAGTCCTATTTTTTTACACATATGGTCTCGTGTTTCCAATAATAATCGGTGTTTCGGCAGCACCATTAATTGCAGAGGAGCGAAATTCAGGAACATTATTGACGCTTGTTAGCAAGCCCATAGCCAGAGAAGGCATAATTCTCGGTAAATTTATTGCCTTATTCATGTTTTGTGTTCTACTCAGTTTAGCAAACATCACGATAGTTACTATTATAGGACTTTTTATATGGCCATTCAGAGACGCAGGAGCTTTTTTTTTATTGCATTTTGTTTATTCGTTAATTATCATCATCTGTTTCGGAGGTTTAACCACGGGTTTATCTGCGTTTTTTAAAAAATCGAGAAATGCAATGATATTCCCAATTCTTATCATCGTATTTTCATTTTTAATTGGACTGATTATCAAGCAGATGTTAATGTGGACCGCTTATGGTGGCAAGCCATCCCTTTACGAGCAATACCAACTTTATCACTTTGATCTCTCGTATCATATGGCTAATATTTACACGAGCATGGTAGATCAGATTACTCCAGGCGTAACAGATGGGTGGGGTTTTTTTCTATTGATGTTTGGTGCATTTAAGTTAAAACCTATATACTTTTGTGATACTTATGGGGGAAATTGCTATTTAAACGCAATTGCAGTTCCATCTAATTTCTACACGCCAGTTCTCTCTGTTATCGTTCTGGTGTTAATAGGCGCTCTCTTATTAATAGGAGGAACGGTTTACTTAAAGAAAAAGGATATTACAGGGTGATTAAAAAACGATTTTTAAAAATAGAGATAAAATTAAAAGATTATGTATAATATCTTTTTGCTGCTTGATTGGAATGCTATTTATTATTCCCTTTTTATCCCAAAATGTCATTGCAAGTTCAAGCTCGTTTGGGGATCACTCCATTTCTCTTTCACAAGGAACAAGTATTAACTGGATGATAACAAATTGTTCTGATTATGAAATTAGTTATGGATATTGGCAAGGGAATGATTATTATTCAGGAGAAATAACCGCCACTATAGGTGATAAATTCAGATTTACCTATAAGGGTATGGGTTATTATGGAGACGATTATTATTATACGACAACATCAGATTTGGATCCTTGTCTAATAGCCACGCTTGAATTCTACGATGCAAGTCGAGATCAATATTACGATATATTTGGTAGTGGTTATGGACTCACAGTAAAGGCTTTTTTAATGCAAAATTCCTATGAAAACACGTATTTTACTACTTTTTATGAAACATATCATTACCTTAGCGATTATTCTTCCTAGTATTATACAGATTCAGATGGATATTTCGGGAAATATTTAATATTCTACTTGCCAACATCATTAAATTTAGCAACATATGCTACAAATAGCATTTTAAACGTGACATATCAGGAATTATACGATATTACGGGCACCATTACAACAAGTAACTCCATTAACCTTACAAAAAACGACGGTTCGTATAATTATGCGGAGTTCCGGACAGATGGTATTACTAATTTTTGGGATTTCAAGAGAAATTCTACCAGAATTACGGCAGAATATTTAAGTCAAACGGATCCAACTCCTACAGGGAGTATCCCATTCGGACAAGAATATTTAATATTTGCTGGTATTACGATTTTAGGATTAATAATAATTATTCGAAAGAACCTAATGCATGTAAAAAATTAGACAAATTTTCTTTTTTTTCTTTTTTTATTGTAATAGTGTTATTTGATTTAGAAGCTTAATTTAAAACGAATGTTCAAATTTTTTCTTTATACCAGAGCATATCTTTAAAAAGTAGTTATCAATTTTGAGATTACCAAACTCGTCGTATGGAAATATCTTACAATCTCTTGGTTTTATCTCGTGGATGCTGCAAAGATTAT
>JAEOUI010000443.1 GCA_016839425.1 Promethearchaeota archaeon | reverse complement strand
TAATTCAATAATGAAAAAGAATTACATTCTTTTCGAATAAGATTAGGATTTTGAGGAGTAAAAAATAAAAGCCCCCGAGGTAATTATTAGTTTATCGAAAAAAAATAAACAACTTATTGTGATAGATTATGGCAAAAAAGAAAACTACTTCGAAAAAAACGACTACAAAAGATGCTGCGGAGAAGAAAACAACTAAAGGAAAAGAAACACCTGCAGAGGCGCCAGTAGAAAAAAAACAAACGGTTTACAAAAAGATGAGGGTTAATCTGTGGAGGACACGGCTTCACGGCGAAGAGTTGGGCATTTATCAAAGTCTTAAATATCGTGCCAAAACGAGGCTCTACGCCAAAGACTTTGATACGGAAGGCGTAGTAGAGATTGATGGTGAAAAAAAATGGATCGTTGCTTATAATAAGGAAAAATGGCAAAGCAGGACTAATGATAACGCAAGGTTGCTGCTCAGACTGTTTACGATATTAGAAGAAAAAATGGGCGTTGGAACGGGAGGTAATTTTGTTGGAGGTGTCGAATTAAGCATAACTCATTCACTCATTCAAAGTTACGAAATAAAGCACCCAGCACCAGTATTTTTCGTTCAATTACCTCGGAGTCCTGATCTCATCAAGATCGTGAGAGGATGGAGGTTACAGGGAACACGTTGGAGTTGGCCTCTTCTTCCAGAAAAAAAAGAAGACAAGCTGCAGATGGTTAAGGCCAAGGGTACAGTTGGATTGGGAAGGGATTATGATATATATCTAGGCGATGTGAAAATTGCTCGCGTTGATAACCAAAGAATGACAAAAGACACTGAAATCGAGATCTTCAACGAAAATTTAGCCAAAGATACCGCCTTCGTTGCAACCTTAGCGCTATTTGGAACCTTGGTATTTTTTATGAAAGATATCGAAGATATTATCGAACACCATTACAAGGGAATGAAAGAAACTGGTACGACTGATTATAAAGTACCAAGACACGAATCTATTCTCTTTAGAAATCCTCGCTTTATGACGAGGAGATAAACCTATTTTTTTATATTTTTTTTTAATATTGACCTTGTTTTTAAAAATTAAAAGAAAGAAAAATAATAAATTATCGTTTCATTTTAGAAATTTAACTATCTCTTCATAAACCATTTGATTTTTTCCACGAAATATACGATTTGGTCTCTTTTCCTCGATATATAGCGTTTTTACCTGTCATCTTCTTATAGGCTTTATGCAATTCTGCTTCGTTCATTCCTTTTAGCTCTTCGGTCTTGATTTCCTCGTCAATCTCTATTTCTTCTTCGATTTTTTTTGCCCTCTTAAGCACGGCATAAACTCCGTGGCTCCATAATACAAATGCAATTAAGAAGAAAAGGATCACGAGAAACATCATCGCTGCAAACCAAATTATCCAAATACCAACGCTAAAAGTCGCTGCCCATCCAATCCATAAGTCCCAGATCCACTGATAAAATTCTGGAGGTAAGAAGAACACAATAACCATCGTAAGTGTAAAATATACCCCAAGGATGACTGCTGCAAAAAGCCATCTCAAAACATTATAATCCTCATATTTTTTTGCGATTTTTCTGTCAGGAAATAAGATCCTACAAAGCTTGTAAATCCCTCCCCGAAACAATGCATAAAAAATAACTAAGAGTACGGCGTGTCCGGTAAAAATCCCTCCGATTACAGCAGCTATAAAGGAAGGTGCTTGGCTAAAAAATACGCTCAAACTCCCTGATTGGCTTAATAAAATGATGAGAGTGACCCACATCCCTAAGAAGAAAATCGCAATGGCTAAAATGAAAGAGTAATAAAAGGTTTTTGCAGTTCGAACATCCCATGTTGAATATTCGTCGAGGGGGTCTTTTTTTCTACTTGGTGCTGATCTTGGTGCTCTTGGCATTAGATATCAACTCTATAATGTCTTAAAATATTTCTAAAGGCTGAATTATTAGATATTATCTTTTTTGTTTTATTAATGTTGTTAGTTTTTACCACTTTTGGTATTAAATGATTTAACATCTATTATTCTACTTTTGTTTGACACGAAGGACAAATCGTTGAGCTAGAGGGGATTTGTGCCCCACAAAACTCACAAAACATCTTTCCTGTATCTTGCTTCGTCTTGGATTTTTCCTTAGCTTTCTCTACTTTTGCGAGAACTTTACCCTTCGAAGTCGTCGTGTCAAATTTAGGCTTTTTTTCCTCTTGTTCCTTGATTTCCTTCATCTTTTTAAAATCTACTACTGTATAGCAAATAGGACAGTGCTTCTTTTTCACGATCCTAAATTGATATATAAGATAAACAATGAGGGCAATTCCTAATGTGGCTAAAATAATTAGTACCCAGATAACTTTTTCTATCGTTTTCAACGGTTTTTTTATCGGCGTTACCTCTTTCTTACAGATCTTACAGTATCCCGTGGTAATTTCTATCACCTTCAACCTTATACTTGAATGTAGTATTTAAAGTATAGTTTTTTTTACTTTATAAGATTTTTTTATTAAAGGAATGTATGTGATATGATGATCATTTGAAAATAATCGAAAATTCGTATTATATTGAAACTTATGGGTGTGTTTCTAACAAAGCCGATTCACTTATAATGTCTGAAGTTTTGGAAAAAGCGGGCTTCTCTAAAAAGCCTATTGAAAGCGCACAATTCGTTATTATAAATACTTGTGCCGTAAAAGAGCAAACAGAGAATAAAATTAAACAACGCTTGGAACAATTAGGATCCTTTTACGGCGGAATTCAAGATAAATATATAATAATTGCTGGATGTTTGCCACATGTGGAAGTTGGTTTTGAAAAAAAGCTGAAAAAAGTCATTCCATCATATTCCGCAATAATCGATTTAGATAACATAAATGAGATCCCTGACATATTTCAAATGTTAAAAAATGGTGTTAGGAACCAATTATTTCCTGCAGATAAATCGATCGATAAAGCAAAGATAATTGTTACTCCTCCCCAGAAAAAAATAACGGGGATCGTACCAATTTCAGAAGGCTGTCTGGGTTCATGTACATACTGTTGCGTTAAAAATGCTCGAGGTCGTTTAGTCTGTTATAATCCTGACAATATATTTAATAATGTAAAATATCAGCTCGAGCACGGTGTAAAACAAATATATTTAACTTCACAAGATTGTAGCACATATCAATATGAAGGTATTCGACTCATCGATTTAATAAAAAATATTAATTCGATAAATAAGGATTTTTTTTTGAGGATGGGGATGATCAATCCAAGTTTCTTGATTAAAAATACCTTTCAATTAGAAGAAATTTTTATGATGAAAAATATATATCACTTTTTACATGTGCCCATCCAATCAGGAAGTAATATCGTATTAGATCGAATGCAACGGCCTTATCATATTTCCGATATCGTGGAACCGCTTGAAAGTTTACGCGAACAATTTCCATTCCTAACAATTTCCACCGATATCATTTGCGGGTTTCCTGGCGAAACTGAATCTGATTTCTATCGAACGATTAATTTTATCAAATGGTTAAAACCCGAAATCTTGAATGTTTCAAAGTTTACGCCTCGTCCTGGCACGAAAGCTAAACATATGGAACAATTAGACGGAAAGGTCATAAAAAAGCGCTCTCTTCGGATGTCGAATGTCTTCAGGAGGTGTCTGGAAAAAATGAATGATAAGTGGTTAAATTGGAACGGAAAGGTCTTAATCCTACACCAAGGACAAAAAGATGGGCAAGTATTCGGAAGAAATTTTGCGTATAAAAATGTATTTATTGATGATTATAAAGGAAATCTTGGTGAATTCGTGGATGTTAAAATAATCCGGGTTGATGGTTCTAATCTATTTGGAACTATTGTATGATTTTAATTGAAAATATAAAAAGAGAAAAAAAAAGTTAGTTTTAAGCCCATGCGAGGGCCAGTCCCGTCCAATCCAAATTTTTTATTGGACGTTCAACCTAAACCAACATTTAACTTGCGAGAATAAATCTCTTCGCCCCGCTCGTCCACGACCGTAACGTGAGCGGCGCACGATAATCAGCAATCAAAACATCTAACTATCATTTCCAATACATTTACTACTCCTTCTGGTACATCACTCATCTGGTAATCACTTCGCATTTTAATTTGGTTTAATCTAAACTATGTTTTTCTAATAGTTCCTTGGGTCTGGATCGATGGAATTTCATGCCCATATCGTCCGATTTTATTCCAAAAGACAAGGCCAATAGCTCAGTCAAGTATAGGATGGGTAATCCGTAAGTCTTTCCCGAGATCTTTTCTGCTTTTTTTTGATTCGTATCGAATTGTTGAAAGCACGCAGGACAAATCACGATCATTGCTTCGGCACCTGCAGCTATTGCACTATCCATTTTATTTGCAAGGATTTGCATAGAAGGTTCTTCATCAGTATTTCCAACACCAGAACCGCAACATAGCATTTCTTCCTCGTAATCCACGGGGGTTGCACCAGTTGCTGCCACGAGTTCTCGTAACTTTTTAGGTTTCATGGGATCGTCCGTCTGAACGAGTTCAGAAGGTCTATTATAGTGGCAACCCGTATGACAGGCGACTTTTAAACCAGAAAGTTCTTTGGTGACCATTTCCTTGATCTTTTCCGTCCCTACTTCGTGTAATACTTCTACGAAATGCTTTACGGTGGTAGTTCCCTTGAATTCCCTTCCTACAGCGCTTAGAATTTTGTTAATCTTTGCTTTTTCGTGCTCATCATGGTTTAATTCCTTGTTAACGACCTTAAGCGTTTGAAAGCATCCGTTACATAACGACACGATATCTTTTCCTTCCTGTTCTGCAATCGTGAGGTTTCTGGCACCCATTGCTAACCAGCTCGTATGATCGACCGAATTAAATCCAACTGGATCTGGACAACAAGCGAATGGAGCTTCTGATGTTTTCACGCCGAGCTTTTCAAATACTTTTCTTGCCGACGCTTCAATAAAAGGAATCCTGTTTCCAATCGTACAACCTTGGAACATTTTATATTCTGTCATCTTTATTCCTCCATTATTTCTTTAAAATTACATTTAATTTTGTTTCATTTAATATTTTCTGAACCTCTTCAACATTTGGTTCTTCTACCTTAGGAAGGCCCAGTTGTTCTCTTCGTTTCTCAATAGCAGGTTGCATTGGGATTGCTTTTCCAGCATCGTATATTGTCGATGCTTGTGTCGTATAATAATCAGGACCCTCTCCCCTAGCAATGCTCAAATTTTTTAAGACGGTAAATATTTCCGTGAGTTCGATTTTCTGCGGACAGACCTCGTCGCAAGTATCACAGACAGTGCAGCCCCAGATTGCAAAATTGTTTTTTTCACCACTAAATACATTAATACCTAAAAACGACAACATGATGTTGCCTCTAGGATTGTATCTATCTGGTGCAACTTTTGAGACGGGACACACATCAGTACATCGAGCGCATTGGTAGCAATACTTTAAAGCGTCTTTAATATGAGCATCCATTACTTTTTTTCTAAGTTCGAAATCTACACTTACCATTATGTTTCACTCAAAATATTATTTTATTAGTAAATAAATTATTTGATCCATGGCTCTGGGAGTTTCAATCCGTCCAGCGCCTTGTCTTCGAACACCTGCTTTGCCACGTGCATGAGGGTCTTTTCGATACCTGCGATGTTGTGGTTCGTCGCCACCAACAGGTTGGCCTTCTTGCAGATGCCTTGGTTGTCGGACCAGAGGTTGTACAACAGGATGCCCCGGGGTGCTTCGGTCATGCCCACTCCGCTTCCTTCTTTTGGTTCCACATCTAAGGTCTTGCAGTCAGGATTCACTATGTCCGGGTCTTCGAGCAAGGTCTTGACCATCTCGATGG
>JAEOUI010000442.1 GCA_016839425.1 Promethearchaeota archaeon | reverse complement strand
GTATATCTTCAATGCCATAACTCATTTTACGTCCAATTGTTTTTTTATGAACAATAAGAAACAATGGTGCCAGCAAATATCCAAACAAGGAACCGAAGATCGGACCTACCCACATAAAGGTAAAAGTGTAAAAATAATGTGCACTTGCTGTATCGCCAGGTAAGATCGTTGATATTCCTGAACTTTCCATTAAAGGACCTTGGAAACACATCGCAGTGAGAACGACAATGCTTAATACAGAGATAATTATGGCTTTTAAATATTTTTTGAATCTCATTATATCACTTATTTATTCTATTATTTTACCTACCAAATTTACTTTCAAAATAAAAATATATACACAATTTTAATTTTTAAAACTTTATTAAAACAAAATCACTTTTATAAATGAAGAATATTTATTTCATAAAAATCAATCTCTTATCGCTTTTATTAAAAATATATGTGAAATTATTAAATGTTTTATAATGCCAGAATTTGATATTCGTTTTGCTGACGATTTTGTATCTACCATTGGAATAGATGTAAAATTATCGATTAAAGGAAAAGAAATTCTTTTTCAAAACATTAGTGATGCTTTATTTGTTGGTAATCACGAAATTCTCTTTCCTGATATAAAAGAACAGGATATCTTATTTCAATATTTGTTTAAGAATAACGAAACGAAGGATATTGTTGTGACATTTAATCACGAGCATAACGACTTAAATAAAATCAAAATAAAGCTTTCAACGAAAAACGATAAGATCGTTTTGCAAAACATTCAAGAAAATAAGATTTTTAATCAATATGTTTTTAAAAACGGTCAACTAAAACACTTAATACTTGTCGTGGATTATGGTCCAACATTTAATCCCGATGATTGGAAAAAAGAAGAAATTGATTAACAGAGTTTCCAATGGCTGTATTAGAAGAGTATTAATGTCGTTGCTCGTAATAGAAAAGATGTTTAGTAAAATCTTGGATGGTGGTATCTCCAGATTGTTCGTATTTCTCTTTTAATTGCTCCTTCGAAAAATTTTCTTCGTACAACCATCCGGCTGTGTCACGCGCTATTTTATTATAAATGATTATAAATTTGTCGTGATCCCATTCTTCTTTCTTCATGTTCTTAAAAAATTATTATTTCTTACTTTAAAATACGATATGACTTCAAGATCTCAGTGGTGAGCTCCTCGAATATCATCTTGTTGTTTTCTCCCGATTTCGAAGAGGTTTCAAAAAATTTATGGATGGAATGCTCTTTTTGGAATTGTTGTCCGTCGCTTGTAGGAACTTTTCTTTGATCTTCCAAGTCTGTCTTGGTTCCAACGAGAATGTAAACAGGCTCGGTTGCATTTTCGTCCACGATTTTGAACCAATCGCTCAAATCATCTAAACTCGTGTAACGAGTGATGTCATAACATAATATGGCACCTTGAGCTCCTCGAGCGTATCGGGGAAGAAAGAAGCGAAAACGCTGCTCTCCAGCGAAGTCCCAAAGTTGTAACGTTATATTGTAAGAATTTCCTTCTTGATCGTCTATTTCAAGCCGATAACTAGCAAGGTCAGTGCCAATCGTTATTTTCTGAGATAGGAACTTGCCAGTTAAAAGCCTTTGAATCATGGTGCTCTTGCCCACGCCCCCGTTTCCAACGATAACGACCTTGAACATGAATTTTTCGCGTCCCAACGACATCCACTCGAGTTTTGAATCGTCAATCTTTTTTCTTTTGATGAGACTTTACCAATTTAAATACAATAAAAATGGGTAATTTAGTATTATTTTTATAAAACAATAATACTATCATAGACTATATTTTTATAAATTTATATATCCAAATCGCGAGACTTGTTTTGGATGGATTGAAGTTTTTGTCTGATCTCTTCTTGTATCAATTCTGGAAAGGGGGATATGATTTCGTTGAGTTTATCATCGCTTATAGCACTAATGTCCTTGTAAATCGAAATTAAAACTATGGTAGTCACTAAGGGAGAAACGATCAAGCAAACAATCGCGCTGTAAGGGACGATTAAAGAACTTGAAATACCTGCCGTGGTACCTGGAAGCGATATTTTAAGACCAAGAGAATTTCCTCCAATTGATATCAATATAAAAACAAGATTTAAAAGATTTAAGAAGCAAAATATAAGAAGCGTTCCAAGCGTCATAAATCTAAACATTTTCACCTTCAGCGTTTTAAGGAAGATTTTCACTTCACTTCCCTTTTCCTTAAGGGATGTTTCTTGATTAGTTCGGATTGCATTTTTCGTATATAGAGTAATATTTGCACATTTCCATAAATCAATGAATATCCAATAAAATCCGAAGCTATATGCAAAAATATAAACACCCATAAAGACAAGTGAAAAGGGCTCGAGTAATTGAGGACGATAAAGGCTTTCGGCACCGATCCAGAAAAGTAGGATTAATTGGATCATGGTACAATAGAACAAGCGATTAGCATTTTGAAGTTCCGAACCTAATGGCCTGTAAGTAATTTTGATTTCGCTACTTTGGCCTAATTTCGTCTTGTTGGTACCTACGAACCTAAAAAATAACGATATGATAAATGTGACGAGAGGAAAAACGATTAACAATAGGTCTTGCCCTTCTTGAGATAAAACCAGAAGGAATATCAAGGAAAAGAGAGCGAGATCTTTTAACAAGCCTTCATTGAAGAATTTTCGTAGTGGAAAATAATTATCGTCGGTCATTTTCTTAAGAAAGCTTGCTTAATAAATAAATTTTTATACTCTTTATCAATTTAAAGGGTGACGCACTTCATCTAATACATGCATTCAATGCAAATCACGTGGTGAACGCAAATAAATTACGCCGACTTTTTTCCGTACGACGAGTTTAGAGAATCTCAAGAGAATATTATAAAAACGATCGAAAAGTCTGCAAGGGATCGGAATAATATCATGCTTGTTGCGCCAAATGGAACGGGAAAGACGGTCATAGCCTTAAGCGCCTTGCTTCCAGTTGCATTCGAAAAAAATCTAAGAATCATTTATATGTGCAGGACGCACTCCCAAAATGCCCGAGTGATAAAAGAACTTAGCAAAATCTCCGATGTCTTGAAACAAAAGAACAATAATATCAAGATTAGGGGAATTTCAATTCGAGGAAGGAATGAGATGTGCCTTCACGAAACCCTCCTATCTATGAAATTAAGCCCACGAGAGGCCATGTCACTTTGTAAAGACCTAAGAAACAATCGAAATTGTCCATATTTCTTAACTTTATTGAAAAAAAAGAATGAATTAAACAATCCCGTACTTATCTCTCCTGAAACCTTTGACAAGCCCATTGAAGCTGAAGAACTTATTAATCTCTGTAGGGAAAAGAAATTATGTCCCTATTTTTTAAGTAAGTTCTTGCTCGAGGAAATGAAGGTAGTAATATGTAATTACCAATGGATCTTTAATCCAGATATCCGGGAAACCTTTATGAAGTTCATTGGGAGTGAGATCGAAAATTGCCTTCTCATTATTGATGAATGTCATAACATCATCGATGTGGCAACGGATGTTAATTCGTTGAAAATTACTCCCTACTCGCTTAAATTATGCCTGAAAGATTTAGAAATGTATCAAGCGCCGAATAAAATGCAGGGTCTCGTAAATCTCCTGCTCGATCATCTCAATAACAAGAAAAAGTCCATTAAAACGGAAGAAAAGGCAATAAAACCACAACTATTTCTTGAACTCGTATATAAAAAATTGGGGTATTCCGATTTAAATGGATTTAAAAACTTAATAAACGAACTCCACGATTATAGCGTTTCCATTCACGAAGAGAAGATCGCGAATGGAGAAGTGTCTCGAGATTTCGTGGGAAGCTTGGCAGAGTTCTGGTTAAAATGGATTGATGTCTACGAAAGGGACAATTTCTTTTTTTGTTATAGCACAAAGGATATAAACGAGAAGAGATCCATGGCCCTTGAAATCGTGGCTCTTGATCCTAGAGAAATTGCTACTCCTCTTTTGAAAAGCTGTAACTCCTCCCTGAATTTGTCTGGTACGGTCAATCCCTATGTTTTTAACAACCTTATGGGATTAAATAGTAGCGGAAAGAGTTACAAGGGAATTATCGCCGATACGCCATTTAAAAGAAAGAATATCAAGGCGCTCATCGTAGAAGGCGTTGACACGAGAAGAGAGAATAGAACTTCGAAAATGTATAAAAAATATGTTGAGAAAATATCGGAAGTAATATATAGTACTCCAGCAAACGTGGGTGTTTTCTGCGCATCATATAAGATTCTAAATGGGCTCATAACAAATGGAATCGAACTAGCAGCTAGAAATAATCGAAAAAAAGTCTTTATTGAAGAAATAGGGCAATCTGCTTCTGAGAATAGCCTAATGCTCGAGGATTTTAAGTCAATGGCTTCGAATGGAGGCGCAGTTCTTCTGGGGGTATGTGGTGGAAGAAACTCCGAAGGAGAGGATTATCCAGGAAATTACATGAATTCCGTAATCATAGCTGGATTTCCTTATCACCTGCCAACGCCAAGAATTGAGGCCAAAATTAGATATTATGACAAGGTATTTGATAAGCAAGGGTGGAATTTCGCATATCTCTATCCTGCGATTCAGAGGGCAAATCAAGCGTCTGGTCGACCAATAAGAAAAGTCACGGATAAAGGCGCTCTCGTCTTTATGGATTCGCGCTTTAAATCCAAACTTAACTGGATATCTAGTTGGGTCAAGAAAGAAATGGAAATAATACCAGATAAAAAGAATTCAATAATCCAAAGCCTTTACCCGTTTTGGAACGGCCAATAATCCGCCTATTTACATCTGACTGAAATGGAGTTTTTTAGCTTTTTGGTACAAGGATATTAACTTCATCGTTACCGTACTCCACCTGAATTGTGAAGCAACTCTCTTGTAACAATTTTCTCGAATGGTTTCATAATATTTCTTGTTTATCAATACTTGGGATTTTACGATTGCGTCTGAAATGAGATTGATTGCCTGTAAACTTTCGAGTTCTTTTTCTGGTCCGTACTTGCTAATCTCGCATAATCTCAAGAGATCAACTAAGGAACTCGCGAATTGAGAGGGATTGTCTCTCTCTATTAACATTCCCGTACCGTTTGCGGGATTTTGCCTGATGTCAAGTATAGATTCTTGAAAACCTCCTACCTTTGTCGCAATAACTGGTAATTTAGATGCCATGGCTTCTAGTGCGATAATTCCAAATGGTTCCCACCTTGATAACGCAGCGTACACATCTGCAGCAAGATAAGCAATATAAAGCAATTGTTCAGAAGAGCCAAAAATAATTCTGATATTATTGGGATATTTTAAAGCACTCGATGCGAAATTTTTAATATCATCAGCGCTATGTTCAGTTGGCATGAGTAAAAAGAGAAATTTGGCATTAGGAATTGCGGAAATGACTTCCGGAACAGCTTCCAAGGCGATATCAAATCCCTTTTGAGGGCTTATTCTTCCTGTCATCAAAACGAGCGGTCCAGAATCTGAAAATGGTAATGCGTTGCCTGCATTAATGTAAGGATTGTTTAAAGATATTTCGTCAAGAATTTGGTGAATTATTGGGGAATTTATCGTAAGATCATGACTGAGATTTGATATTTTTTTAGTTAACAGGTATTGTTTTATTACTTCGCGAGAAATAGGAGTGTCTTCAGCTAATCCCAGTATTGATTTCATTTCTCCTCCAAAATAATAATTAACATATTCGTAAATATTTGAATAATCCCAATCGCATCCATTCCAAACAAAATCAGTTTTGAACCGAAATCTTTCAAGTCCAAGACTTGGGATAAGAGGTGCTTCTAAATAGGACTTACTTACAGTTGTTACTATGTCGCAAACAAAACCCCCAATCCGTTCTATTTTTGGAGGTATAATATTACCGTTTGTATCCCGTTGTTGAAATAACGAAAAAATATCGTTAATGGTCATTGCTGAAAAACCTTGTTCCGTTAAAATTCTCAAGGGTGTTTCATCAATTCCACACACTTTATAGAAGTTTAAATCAAAAGTAACTCCCATTAACAAGTGAATTGTTATAAGGGAGGCAACATCCAATCCGTTCTTGGCGAGTTCTTGTTTCATTCCAATAAAAGGAATGATCGTATGGTAATCGTGTAGGTGTACGATATTTGGTAAGCTCGTTTGTTCTTCCCGAGCGAAAAATTCGAGCACATGTCTCATTCCTATAGAATAGAGACAAAGTTTTACAGCAAAAGTCTCGGGATTATATACAATGGCATCGTCTAAATATTTATTCGTGAACTCGTTTTCTCCTGAAAGCACAACGAGGTTTACATTACCTTGTTTAAACTTGTAAAACGCAATGGCATAGCTACCTTCAGAGCCCTCAATTCCCAAAATATGTGGGTTTAATTGTCCAACGCAAACAAACGGTAAACGCTCGAAATCGGCCTTTTTTTGTAACTTTTCAAGTTGACCGTGAGATGGGATGAAAACGAATACATTGTAGTGATTTGCCAAGTTTCTTGCTTGATT
The DNA here is from genome assembly GCA_016839425.1 of Promethearchaeota archaeon. The sequence continues at coordinate 13,730 of JAEOUI010000442.1, read as the reverse complement.
AGCAGGGACTTCTCCCAGACCACCAACCTTTACGACACCTGCGTATTCAAAAGTTAAAATCCACGTGTTTTCTCTATTTATCGTCACAATGTTGCCTAAAAATATTCTTTAATATAGTTTTATCAACCTCATTCTATAAAAATTTAACACGTTTAGAAATAAGTTATGTGAATTTTTAATGCGATTCGTGAAGTAACGAATTAATTCACAAAAAGTAACCTATTTAGATTAGAATGACTTAATAACTCAAAAAACAAATCTTGAATTATTTTATTGAGAAAAGTGTTATAAATGGTTGATCGACAATATATCAATCCTGGAACTCCCGTGGCCGGTCCTTACACTCCTGCTGTAATAGCAGGAAATTTAATATTTGTTTCAGGACAAATACCTTCACCAGATTCTTCGGGAATTCAGGATCAAACCACGAATGTGCTTGAAAAAATAAAATTTTTGTTAGAATCGTGCGGTTCAAGCGTTAAAGATATCGTTAAAACGACGGTTTATCTTAAAAATCTTGAAGAATTCAAGGAAATGAACGAATCCTATAGATTTTTTTTTGAAAAAAACAATGGTAAAGAGAATTTTCCGGCGAGATCTACCGTTTTAGCAAATCCTCCCCTTGAAGGTGTTAAAATAGAAATAGAAGCAATCGCAGTTTTAAAATAGTCTTTAATATAAAAAAGCTATTGATACTATCTTTTGAGTAGAATAGCATTGATACTTATCCGCAATCGAGACTTCGGTCAATGGTAGGTATTGGGGGATGGTCAGTTTATATATAAAATGATACTGATGGAGAAAATAAAAAGCCAATTACAAAAACAATCAAAATCAGCAAACAACAACAGATAAAGGTGTTTTTTGCCTCTCCATATTTGTTTTTTTCATATTTATAAAAAAAAAGGTAATACTTATCGTACAAGTGATTAAAGTTAAGAAAAGAATGAGACCAAGAAAGGAAATAAAAAAATTATCTACTTGAATAGATTGATTGTTTAAATTTGATATAATCAAGTAGAAGAAATTAAATAAACCAAACCCAACTAAAAAGGACGCTATATTTGCTAATAAAATCGTTCCAAACATCTTTTCCTTGGAGATTCTCCTTTCTACAACTGAGTTCATTTCGTGCTTGAAAATTAAAAATTCAACGAGGATCACGAACGCCTCAATGATAATGTATTTCCAAAGGTTCGTCAATAGATACAAGTTATTAAGGTAGGCAATCAATTGAGTAATTGGAACTGTGATTAAATTAATAAAAAAGGCTGTTTTTAGAAGTATCCTCATTTTATTTGTCAATCTTAACATCAAACAACAATACAAAACGAATTCAATTAAAGAGGTTATTAAAAATGTTATAGGAATGATTACAAGAAATAAAAATCCATAACCAAGATTAATAAAATATTCATATCTTACAAAAACGGGATTTGCTGAAGCTCTTGGAAGCGATATAAAAACAGCCCAGAATACCAAAAAAAGGAATATTATGAATCTGTGCCTAGATTTCATAGTTGATCACCCATTAAAATATGTATATAATAAATTCGTCTTGCCTAAAATTATAGCTGGAAAAAAAAAACTGGTTAATACAATGAATACAACAAATAAAAAGCAATAACAAATACTCGATGCTTCTGTTTTGGCACCAAATTTTGCTATTTCGTAATGTTTATAATAATGACCTATTCCATAAAAACAAGCCGAGAGAATAATATGCAATGTTATGTTGTAAAATACAACAATAGAACCATCAATAAAAACATAGTTTAAGTCCGAAAAAACATTAACTAAAAATCTAAAATATAATAAACCTACTAAGAAAGAGAAAAGATTTGCCATGAATACTATTAAAGCCATTTTTTTTTTGTTGAGGTCTATTCGAACTCTTTCTTTTATCTCGTCTCTAAAAATAACTAATTCTACGCAAAATACAAAAAATTCTACAACGATATATATCCAGATACTCATAAAAAACATACTTGTGAAATAAACAACTATTTGGGTAACGGGAACAGTTATAAAATTAATAAATGCCACGAGTTTAAGTAACTTGTTTTTAATGAAGCTTAATTTACGAAAAAAAGCGTAATAAACTGCGAATTCTGTTAAAACAGTAAAAAGATATGTAATAGGAATAATCACGAATATAAGAAACATAGGTCCTAGTTGTAAGAGGTTTCCAATAGGTCCTAATGGTAACATGACGGGATTAGCACGAACTTTTTGAACTGATAGAAATAATGTGAATAAAAAAATAAAAAAAAAAGTCAGCCCTGATTTTTGTCTTAATTTCATGATTTTCTATCGTTCTGGGTGATATATAAATTAATTTGACAACGATTTCGAGTAGAACGACATAATTATTGTATCTAAAGACAACTTTATTGTATTCTTTAAAATCTTGATTTAAATAAATTATTATAAACAAATTATTCTTAAATGCTGAAATTAGAGAATGAATAATATGCAAAAATGTATTCAATTTTACATTACGGAAAATAATCTAAACAGAATAGAGAAATAAATAGTGATCATTATCAAAAAAATACAAATCGTGCTTGTTATTTCTGAATATTTTGAATTTCTGTATTTATAATAATAAAATGTAAACAGTATTATTGTTGTCAAAGGAATAACAAAAATCATTATGCAAAGGAGGAAAAATCCAAAGTCATCACTTAAGCTAATTCTTTGCTCGCTTAAGAGAGAAAGCATAGGAGAGAAGAAATAAAAATACACGAACCCAAATAAAAACGAAACAAGATTTGCAACCAGAACCATAAAAAAGGTTAATTTCTTGGAAATCTTTTCTTGAGCAATTTTACTCATTTCGCTCTCCAAAATGAGATATTCAACAATGATTATAATTACTTCAAGAGCGATATATATCTCAATTTCGACTAACAGATACAAGTTGTATGCAAATGCAATCCATTGAATGATTGGTACCGTGATTAAATTGACATAAAACGCATTAGTCAATAGTGGTTTTACTTTCTTTTTTTTATGAAACATTATAAATATGTAAACCAAAAACTCGATTAGAGATGTAAAAACAAGCGTCGAAGGAATGATAAAGAGAAATAAAAACACATGAGGCATATTGAAAAAATGTTCATAATCTTGGTAAACTGGATTGGCTCGAACTTGTGGTATTGATAGAACGAAAATAAAAATAGAAAGAAAAAAATAAGTCCACCCTGATTTTTGTCTTAAATTCATGATTTTCTATCGTTCTGGGTGATATATAAATTAATTTGACAACGATTTCGAGTAGATTAACATCTTTCTTGTTTCTAAAGACAATAATGTTGTCTTTTAAAAAAAACATTTTTAATCACCTTTTAAGAAAGAAATTAAATCGTTTGGTACTTATTATACACTTATGTGCGATACGCTTGTTGCATTAGGGAATTCAACACGAGACGGAAGCGTTATTTTTGGAAAAAACTCAGATAGACCTTCAAACGAGGTTCAACTAGTGACTCATTCGCCTTCGAAAAAATACTCCAAGCAAGAATCTGTAAGATGCACGCATATAACGATTCCTCAAGCACAAAAAACGGCAGAAATCCTCCTAAGTCAACCTTGGTGGATGTGGGGGGCTGAGATGGGAGCAAACGAATATGGTGTAGTTATTGGAAACGAGGCCGTGTATAGCCGAGAAGAATTGAGCGAAAAGTCCCTTCTTGGAATGGATTTACTTAGGATAGGTCTAGAAAGAGGAAATTCTGCTAAGAGCGCAATGAAGATTATATGCAAGTTATTAAGCATTTATGGTCAAGGAGGAGGGTGTGCGTATGATGATCCTAACTGGACATATCATAACTCGTTTATTATTGCTGATGCGAGGGAAGCTTTCGTGTTAGAAACCGCGGGAAAGTGGTGGGTAGTCGAAAAAGTAAAGACCGTGCGTTCGATATCAAATAGTCTTTCAATAAGGGGGAAAGGAGATTTTCGATGTGAAGGCATAATTCAACACGCAATAGACAATGGATATTGTAAGGACGATAACGATTTTGACTTTGCACTCACATTTACGGGTCAATCTCATCTAAACGATCAATCGCCGTTTTCTCGAAGTGGAAAATCGAAACTAATGCTTGAACAAAATAAGGGGGCGATAACACAAGCTATGATGATGGAATTTTTACGAGAGCATGATGCTGGAATATGTATGCATGGTGGTTTCGAATCCACTGGTTCACAAGTATCAGAAATTCAGAATCCTCAAACTTCTATTCATTGGTTTACGGGAAGCACACTACCTTGTGTGAGCAATTTCAAGCCATATATATTTCCTAATAACGACGAATGCTCTTTAAGTCCTGGACCCTACGATAAGATCGATCCTCAGTGGTTTTGGAATAGACACAAGACCAAGATAAAACAAATTAAGAACGACGCATTAAGCCATAGAAATTACTTAAAAATGTTCAAAAATATTGAAAGAAATACTATTATTCAAATTGATTCGATTTTATCCTCCGATATAGATAATATTCCAAATGATATTCAATTGCTCGTTAAAAAAATTAATTTTAAAACTTGGGAAGCAACTAAAGAATTGATCAAAAGTGCATGAAATGAAAAAATTCTTATTTTACAAAATATTTTCCTCCTCAATTAAGTATCAAAAAATAACATCAAGGTCATTATCGTGTCAACACAAGTAATAGGAAAAGAAGGTGTGATATCGAACTACAGACGAGGTCGACATACGGTTCACCAAAAACAATGCATCGTGGTATTCCCCGATGTGAAAACGAGAAAGGACGCAAACAAATTAGCGGGAAAAACCGTTGTTTGGACGACTTCTTCGGGAAGAGATATGAGAGGCGTCATCACCAGGGCTCACGGAAACAATGGTGCGGTTAGGGTGTTATTTAAAAAAGCCGGGGTTCCTGGACAAGCCCTTGGAATGAAAATAAGGATAATCAAGTAAGTAATTATTTCTTTATTGCATTATTTTTAATAACTTTCTAATGGTATAACTTGGATAAATTCTTTTTAAATACGCTTAAAATCAGTTTTTGCTTAATTTTATAAATAATTTCTTGTTACTATTATGTATAAGATTTTCTTAAGAGTGGCAAAAATTGAGTTCCATCGTTATTGAAAACGAAGAATTAGGGCAAGTGAGAGCTACGCTTCTTGTTGACAAGAACCCAAATACATGTAAGGCGATCTACGAGGCATTACCCTTGGAGCTTAACTCTAAAAGGTGGGGGGACTGTCTTTATTCATATACATCACTACATCTCGAGGCAGAAAATACCCAGATCGGGGTTGAAGTTGGTGATATTGGTTATTGGATGGATGGTGATGCCATTGTCATTTTTTTCGGTCCGACACCTCATAGTACGGATTCAATTCCAAAAGCGGCATCTGAAATTAATATATTCGCTAAGATAGAAGGAGATCCTGAAATGTTTCGAAAGTTCGAAAATTTTAGTGCTATTGTTAAAAAGGGAGAATAGAATGAATCTATTGAAAAGATATGGACATAGTCCTCCTTTTGTCATTAAAATCTTCATTTGTTAGACATGATTAAATTTTAATCTGCAAAACACATAATTTAGCTCCATTTGGAAAAAATAGTATAGATTATAAAATCCTTTTTCATGATATAAGGATAATATATGTATCATATATTCCTTTTTGAGTTCTTGATCTTGTATCATCTATTGATAGCAAGATAATTAACGATAATTTCGATAAGGTTTGCAAAGTAATGACAGAGAATATTAATCTTCAATTATGTCGATTCTGCGAAAAAACTACTAAACTCACATATTATTGTGAGAGTTGTGGATCTTCCTGCTGCTCCGACTGCTTGTTCGAAAAACAGATAGATTACTACACTTGTTATGCGTGTAAAAAGGAAGTTCAAGTCGAAAAAAAAGAAGACAAGCTGGTATGTAAAGAATGTGGAAAAGAACAAATAAGTATGGGGATCAAATACAAGAAGGCTTGTCCCAAATGTAAATCCATTAATATACTTAATATTTACGAAAAAAAAGAATCATTAGAACAACATTTTTTAAAATACATTAAAGATGTTCGCAAGTTTGCCCAACCCTTTTTAGATTTAAAAAAAAGGTTAGAAGACACGAGGGAACACATCAGAAAAGCGAGAGATCCTCCCATCTTATGTTACCATTATCCCACCATGGAAAGCGAAATGGTAATGTTGTTTAAGAAATTTAACGATGTAGTTAATTCTCTTTTGGATCGAATCAACATGCACCTTCATCACTTCTCTCTAAACCAAGATTATTTTTTTGATATTTATTCGCAACCAAATTCGAGCTTAAGCGTGATTCAAGATATTCTCAATAATCTTGATAGAAGTTATAAAGGAATTGATGAATATATTTCCAGTAATGTAAAAGAGATAACCAAGAAGCTAGATAAAATTGATAAGGATCTAAAAATAGTGGATTACGTAACAAAATATTTTCTTTACTTCGCAAAGGATCTAAAGTTAGCAAGGGAGGAAAAACCCGTATATGCCATTGCTGCTAAATTAGATAACGGATATAATCCTCAACCGCTTTCACGACCGACTAGAGGCTACTTATTTATCACTAATCTTGACATTTCTTTTATTCACACTCATAAAATTAACAAAAGAAGGACAAAATTGATCCTCAAAATTCCAATTAAAGACTTGCAAGACATCAAACCAACAACTGCAAAGTTTAAAAAAAGGAAGATTTACTTGGAATTTACATATGGTCAATACGAATTCTTGATTAGAGCTGAAGCAATAGCAAAATTGATAGAATGCATTATTCTAGCACCTCAATTTGGAGAAAATATCAAGCTCAACAAGGATGCGGCAGAAAAGCTTCAGAGAATGGTTCTTGACATAAATAATATCGTGAATTTTATAGAAGAAGCCATTAATTCCTTTTTTAGCTTGAAATGTCGCTATAATCAGAAAGTAGGTGATAGAATACCCGTAACTATCGATAATAATTCGTTTAGTTCATTTCAACGGCCCAATTTTCAAACAAATACCCAACAAATGATTAATAATTCCCCTTCTTCGATGTATTCCTGTTCTCAAAACCAACAAATCCATCAAGCTCCCGTTGCGGAAAATCAATTCATTATCAATAATCAACGACCACACTATTCTGGATTTGGAGCATATTCTCCAAATATGAACGAAGATAAAAGCGTCCTTATTAGACAATTGGGTCGACAACAAGGGACTTCACGCGTGCAGCAATCTTCCCCTCCAAGCGGAGGGTATTCAAATGGGATCTATTCTTCCGAAGCAATTGATGAAATTCCTTACCCTTATAATAACGAATGGTTTCACAAGGCGGGATTAAATCGTAATCCAAAACCAAACGATGCTCCATATATCCATCCGACTTATGAAAATTATAATAAATATCACCTTTCGGATTATTTCGTTCCAAATCCTCGAGGTGAAGATGTTGGAAAAAAAATGAGGGTTTTGAAAAAAGAGCAATTTAATCTTAATAACACGCTCAGCAAATTAGAAGCTAGATTTGAACAAGGATTGTTACCTGAAGATGAATACTTTAATATTTATGGAAACATACAAAAGAGAATTGCATCTATCGAAAAACAAATCGAATTACTCAAAAACGATCTGCATGAACAAATTTAAAATTATGAATTAAAGATTATTAATTCATCCAACTAAAATATGGAATAAGATTGTAATTTAGAGGAATAGTAATGTGAATCGATCTGAGAAAATCTTGGATTTATGTAGGAGAAACCTTGATATTTACATTATAAGGCGTTCGAAAAGAAAAATTTTGAGCACATTCCAGAAACTAAAAAATAATATGGATAGAAAAAAAAATTACGAACATTTTCCATTAAGTCTATTTTCAAATCTGATTGCTTATGCGTTTAAGAAAAATCCGTCATATTTTATGACTGAAATTTATTCTAGCTTGCGATTTTTTTTAGAATCTAATTTCAGTTCTAATTCTCTCAGGGATATTGAAAAATATATTCTCAAAAATGCTTGTTTTTACAGCGATGAAAAATTTGTATTTGAGTTTGAGGGTCGTTTTGTTGCAAGGATTGAAAAAAGTGGTTCGAATTTGATCTTTGATCATTCAAACATTTATGTCACAAACCAAAGAATTATTGTCCATTCAAATAGAATCAAAGTGGGTTTAATTGACACCGGCTTGATTTCTTATGGTTCAGACTCGTTTTTTCTAAAATATTATAAAAAAATGATTATGACCCAAAATTATAAAAAAAAAAAAAAAAAAACATGTTATGGACATGAATTTCCTCTATATGATCTTCACGATATCAGGAACAACGCGTTCCGAGTTTCATATCATTATTTCGATAACGGAAAGAGAAAAGATTGCGAATTAATACCAAAACAGAACCACTTGGCAAGTTCTATCGCAGAAGTTCTTCAGAAACTGAATAAAAACCCTCCATTAATTGGAATGATACGGTCCTATTGTGAGAAATGTGGTGCTCTAGTTAAAATCGATAGCGAGGTCTGTGAAAATTGTAAGGAACCAGTAAATTTTAATCTAAAACACTTGTGAGTATAAAAATTTTCGAAAATAAAAAAAAATGGTAATAAAAAGTTAATAATTACAAAAAAAAGGATTTAAATAATAAGAAATTACAACTATTGCGGACTCCCACGATTTTTTATTTAAAATTAACTTTAATAGATGGGAATCAGGTATTAATAACGATCAAAGGTGGTAAAATCGTGACAAAATCAAGCACAATTATTAAATCGGCAAAGGAGAAATTAGATTATTATTCAAGCAAAAAATCTAATAAAAAACTCATTTCCGTATTTTCAGATTTAAAATCAAAAATTGAAAAGAAAAAAGAATATCGGGACTTTCCAATATCGCTATTTTCAAATTTAATCATTCATTCCTTCCAAAACAATCCCTATTATTTTATGAAAAATATATATCCCGATTTAAGACGCTCTCTCAAGAAACAATTTGAAGAAAAAAAGTTTTATAAAATGGAAAAATATATTCTCAAGAATTTTTGCTTTTTAGAAGACGAAAAGAAGGTATTTGTTATAGATGGTTCGTTTGTTACTCGAATGGAAAAGACTGGAAGTAAGATCGTTTTTGATAAAGCAAGAATTTATGTTACAAACAAGAGAATTATCGTTCACAGTAGCGATATGAAAATGGGTGCCGTAGACTTATCCGTGAATTTAAACATGGGTGATGATTATATGTTAAATTATTACAAGACAATGATATTCAGGAGAAATTTTGGTAGAACCAATGGAGAAAACCCATGTTATGGTTACGAATTTCCAATCTACGAATTAGAAAATATTTCTTCTGACAACACCAAAGTTAAATATAATTTTAATGAGGGGGGAAAAAAACACTTTTGTGAAATTTATCCCGCCCAAAATTACATGACAAATCCAATCGAAGAGATGCTTAAAAAATTAAGCGTTGAAGCTCCAGTCGTAGGCCAGATAAGAAAATATTGTGAATATTGTGGGGCTCTCGTAAAAGCTAACCGTTTAACTTGCAAGAAATGTCAAAAAGTCATCCTATAACATTTGCTGGGTTAATAATCTAATCTAAAAAGTTTATTAATCAATAAAATTAACGCAAATAATATACTAAATTTAAATTCATATCTGTCATACTTTTTTATATGGATAAATCTGGATTTTTTTCAACCGTTGTAGGAAGTCTACCCCTTGAAAACACGCCATCAAATATGACTTTAGGGTTTAAAGACTTGATTAATATTGGAATTGATTATCCTTGTTATCCTCAACTCGAATCAATGATATCTTCCTTCCTCAATCCCCTATCTGAATTGTTGCCATCAATGACTAAGGTTGATTCTAATTATATTTTACATCACGATTTTTCCGTTCCTAATAAACCAATTGCTACCAAGTTTGGTCAATTTATCATCGATTTTTTCAAAACTAATCAAAATCTTAGAGAGAATGTGAAAGGTACAAAAGCTTGCTTGACTGGGCCATTTACTTTGGCAAGCGAGATAATTATAAGCGAAGAATTATCTTCGGGAATTAAACCCTTAATATTTCAAGAACCTCGAGCTATATTATTACCTGAATTAGTCGATAAAATCGCTGAGATCATGAAAAGAACAGGTGAAGAATACAACAAGATGGGTTTCGAAATAATTTCAATGGACGAACCAATATTAAGCTTGCTAGTTGGAAAGAAGTCAATGTTTCATGACCCTAATTATATTATCAAAACTTTAAACAAAGCCGTTTCAGGAATAAAAAATTATTCTTCCATTCATGTATGTGGCCGTGTAAGCCCCCTGCTAAAGGATATACTTCTTAATACTGACATTAATATATTAGATCACGAATTTAGGACCGAAAATTCTAATTTTAATGTGTATTCGAAGAAAGATTTTGAAAATACCGATAAATTTATTGCAATGGGAACGATTGAAACCAAAATTAGTAAAACTAAGGGTGAGGGCATCGAAAATTACATTGAAGATACTAACTTTTTAAAAAATTTCATCAAGCAAGGCATTAAGCAATTTGGTAAAGATAATCTAATAATCAAACCTGATTGTGGTTTTGGTCCTCTAAAGGATATATTTGGACAAGAGATGGGATATAAGATCGTCATTAAAAAATTAAAAAATATGATCGCGGCAATGAAAGAAATATAATTGGTTTAACGATTTAATTAAATAATTCACTATCAATTGAATTAATTATTCTATCTATCGTGTTGTGGAGTCCTTTTACATCTTTTAAAGCGTTAGTACTTTTAAGATCGTGTTTTGTTTCGATATAAATAGCACTCCTGAGTTTTCTAAGTAAATCGTAATTAATGTCTCCCTTGGTGATAAAGACAAAATATATGACTTTTTCAATTCCAAATAATTCTTGCGTTATCACTACGATGTTTTTCTTTTTGGCACTATTTCCGTAAGAGATATTTGCTATTTCTTCCTTGAATAACACTTTCCCTAAGGATCCTATTGCTGAAATCAATCCAGAAAGTAAAACGGGGTCCATGGATTGAAATTTAGCGTCCACATTTTTCGAATAAAATGCATATCCTGCAGAATCACAAATAAGCATCGCTTTTAGCATTGTATTATCAAATAATGATAGTAAAGCGAAGGAAAAAAAGTTTTAGCTATTTAGTTCTTTTTTGAGTTTTTCTATCTCTGCCTGTACTTTCTCCTTTGAAACCGTGCCAACGTCTTCAAGAGACATGTCTTCCTCGGGAATGTATTGAAGATCGTCTTCGGGAATTGCCGGCATTGCTCCGCCTTGATCAAGAAGCATTTCAGTTTCTAATTGGTTTAATTCCGCAGTGACATCGATTCCGAGGTCGACTTCAAGGTCTCCTCCTAAAATTTCAGCAGATTCTTCTATTTCTGAAACGTAAGCATCAGCGTCTTCTGAAATCTCTGCGATTCTAACGGGCGATGCCTTGGTTGCGATCTCCTTCAATTCGTCGCGAATTCCGCCCATTAAATTACCTGTAGTCAAGATCAACTTGCCTTCCTGTATGGCGTCCAGCTGTCTTTCAATTTTTATCCGCATATTATTTGCTCGATCAACCTTCATCGAATATTGCTTGTACTGAATGAGATAATTCTTTGCCCTATCTTTTTCTCCTCGCTTTAAAGCAATTTTTGCATTTTTTCGACTAATTTCCGCTTTTCGGGAATAACTCTTATTGATCAAGCCTAATTGTTGAATGTGGCTCTTAGCTTGGGTTATCATCTTATCTTGTTCTTCCCCTTTTCTTGGAAATAACTTTTTTTTTAGCCCCATTATATTCAGTCTCCTTGAAAGGATGTAATTGATAATTCTTCGTTAGTTTTTATTATTATAATGATTTTTTTACCTTAAAAATTTATTTTAGAAAGATAAAGAATTTAATCTAATGTAATCTTAAAGAAGTTATAAATATAAATATCTATCATAGTCCAAATTTTGAACGAAAATGAAAAAAATTATTCTCGATTTTGAGAAAAAAACCAGCGATTTTAAAGAGTTAGTGCAGGAATCCTTTAACAAGGATATTTTGAATTTCTTGATTTCAGAAGAAACTTATCCCGATTTCGAAAATATTGCAAGAATAAAGCTTTATTCAAAAAATCTTGACACTAATTATAAGATTTTTTCGGATAAGGACGATCTAATGAAAAATTTAGAAAAAACGGGCGAAAAGAGCTCTTCTCAACAAATTGGATATTATAAGGTCTTGGCATCAAAAAACGACGAAACAGAAATTAAAGAACTATCAAAAATTGGAAGCGTGGATTTCATTGTTGTTAGTGCAAAAGATTGGAAGATCATTCCGTTTGAAAATCTCATTGCGTTCATGCATACCAAGGATACTGAACTAATCGCCGAGGTCGAGGATGTGAAGGAAGCAGAATTAATGCTCAAGACGCTTGAAATGGGCGTTGATGGCGTGATTATGAAACCTCGAACCGCTAATGACATTGTAGATTTAAAAAAACTCTTGTATTCCTCGTTTTCGATAGATTTAATAAAAGCCAAGGTGCTTTCAATACAAGCAATCCCCGAAAGCGAGCGTGTGTGTGTTGATACAACATCTTTACTCCGTCCGGGAGAAGGCATGCTTGTTGGAAGCACGGCAATGGGATTCGCTCTCGTTCATGCAGAAGTCTTTGAAACTCAGTTCGTCGCTTCAAGACCTTTTCGAGTGAACGCTGGTGATGTTTCTGCTTACATTTTAGTACCGAACGACGATCCCGAAAATATATACAGGACGAATTATTTAAGCGAATTAAAAGGTGGAGATAAAGTAATAGTTGTAAACGAGAAGGGAAATGGAAGGATTGTATCTGTCGGTCGAGTAAAAATTGAAACCCGTCCAATGTTACGGTTCGAGTTGGAGGTCTTGAAAGATGGAAAAAAGGTTCCTATAAATAGTATCTGCCAAAACGCTGAAACAATACGATTGGTTGATGCCGACGGAAAGGCAAAATCAGTCGTGGATATAAAAGTAGGAGATGAAATTCTTGTTCACATTGGACCTGGAGCTACCCATTTTGGAACAGCTATCAAGGAAACTATAATCGAAAAATAGTTTTTTAAAAATTTCTTTCCTCCTTACTACCCGTTATTTTTTCCATATTATTGCACATTTAGAAAATTAAAATCAACTATAAAAATAACAATGACAAATGAATTTTTTTTTTTTCTGGATACTGAGATTCCCGAGAAGTATTTAATAGATTATTTTAGCAACTTATTTAACAAAAAGATAGCCTCTCTAAACAGGTTGGAAAAAGAAGGAGACCTATATTCCTCTTACTTTAAATACAATGGTGAAGTAAAAGTTATGTTTTCGTTAGCTTGGCCGCTCGACACTGCATTTGTACTAAACACTGAAAAAATAGTCAATGCGCTAGCACTTGAATTCAATACAAATGTATATTTTACATTACCTGATGACGAGGATAAATATAGCAACTATTTTTGGTGTATCGGTCCTGATATGTCGAAATCGAAGGTTACCTTCATTGAAGATGAAAAGGATGAGGATTTAATTTATATAAAAAGTAAAAATAATTAAAAATAAAAAATAATAATCTACCTTATTTTTCTTCCGAGCGTTTATTACGGATTTGGTCCATGTGTTCGACAGTTAGCAAGGTAATCTCTCTTTCCTTCGCCCAATCAACGCAACCCTTTAATGCTTTTT
>JAEOUI010000441.1 GCA_016839425.1 Promethearchaeota archaeon | reverse complement strand
AGTTACTGAATATGTCATCCTCCAAGACCCTGAGGAAAATACAAAAGCCAAGCTTCGCATACAAGCAACGAGAACTCGATATTAATCGTTTCTTTTTTCCTTATTTTCTATTTTATTTTTGTAGTAGTTTAAGTTTTGTTCATAATATTTTTATAATGAAAAACAATTATCTGAATTTATCTAATATTAGACTTCGATTCTAAAATTAGTCAAAAAAAATAAGGTTAGAAAAATATGCCGAAAGTTTTGGTAAATGAAATTAATATATATTACGAAATTAAAGGTGAAGGCTTTCCTATTGTCATGATCATGGGCTTAGCTGGAAACGCAGATTGGTGGGATAAGGCCCTAATCGAAGGTTTATCAAAAGAATACAAGACGATCATATTTGATAATAGGGGCGTTGCTCGAACGGACAACGATGATAAGGATTTTACCATGAAGGATCTCGCTGATGATACTGTCGGCTTAATGGACGCTTTGAAAATTGAAAAAGCTCATGTCTTAGGAATCTCAATGGGAGGAGTCGTAGCTCAAGAGATTGCCATAAATTATCCTCAGAGAGTTGAAAAGCTCATACTATGTTCGACAGCTTGTGGTGGTCCTCATTTCATTGCTCCAGATATGAGAGTTCTTGGAGTCCTAGCAGCTGGAAAGGGCGATAAAACTCAAGAAGAATTCTCTAGGGCTACTACTTTCACACTTTATCCCGAGGAATTCATAAAAGAACATCCAGATATTGTTGAGGATAGATTACAAATTAGATTACAAAATCCAATCGCAGATAATACTTACCAAAGACAACTAAAATCTTTTGGTGTCGAAACTGGTGAAAGACTGAAAAATTTAAACATCCCTACATTAATATTACATGGAAAGCAAGACATCTTGGTTCCTCCAGGAAATGGAGAAAACATAGCAAAACTCATACCAGGGGCAAAATTGCAACTATTTGAAAAAAGCGGACATGCGTTATTTACGATAGAAACAGATGCTGTATTAAAAGCAATCGTGGATTTCTTGATATAATTCTCTTTTTTTTTTTACTATTTAACATCAATGATTTAAAAAGAATTTTTAAATAATCGATTTATAACTTCAAAAGATCATTTTTTTATGTTTAGATTCAATTCTTTTTTGTATGACATCTACAGGGATTAATAACGACGAATGGCTCATCCCTCAATCGGACATTAGTTTTGAGTACTTGAAGCGCTTTAATCGCAATATGGGATTGCTCCACTTAATTCAAGGATTATTAATGGTGTTTTTGGGTTTTCTACCCCAATTATCTTATTCAAACGATATCTACACTTTTTACTTGGAATTTCAGTTTCCAATTGGTGTGGTGCCTAGTCCTGAAATTATTTTCACTTTTACAGCTCTGGGAGCTTTTGTAGGCACCTTCCTTCTAATGTCTGCTATTGCTCACCTCTTGATAGCTTATCCATTAAATAAAATATATGTGAGGAACCTCAAGAAAGGTATTAACAAGGTAAGGTGGTTTGAATATGCTCTTTCAAGTTCTGTAATGATCGTTCTCATTGCAATGTTTTTCGGAGTTCTTGATTTCTGGGCCTTATTTATGATTTTTATCTCAAACGCTCTCATGAACATGTTTGGCCTCATGATGGAACTCCACAATGTTTATACTCGAGAAAAAGGAGAAAAAGTCCGGTGGACTGCTTTTTATCTTGGAGTTATTGCGGGTGCCGTGCCTTGGATCGTAATTACTGCTTATTTCGTGAACACGAGCGTGATTGGAGGGGAAATTCCATGGTTCGTTTATGTGATTTATTTTGTCGAACTAGCATTTTTCAACTCGTTTGCCATTAATATGATACTTCAATACAAGGGTGTTGGAAAATGGAAGGATTATCTCTACGGTGAAAGAATGTACCAAATACTCAGTCTTATCGCAAAGACCTTTCTAGCCTGGCTTGTATTTGCTGGAGTATTCAGTCCGACGGGATGACATTCTTAACTTTTTTTTATTCAATACTAATTTTTGGGAAAAATCAATCTTTCTAAATTTCTTTAATAAGAATAAGGAAATAAAGTGGAATGTTAGAAGAATTAGTGTTATTTTTCCTCGTTGAAAATATCGACTAAGGTACTTAAGGACAATTTTTGGCAATATTAAACATCAATATTTTATGATAATAACGATTATTATTTCTTGACCATTAGGATTAATTCTAGCTTAACTATGGTAATGCTTCTAAACTAAAACAATGCTTTGAGTTTAATTATAAATAAAATGCTAAATTGTGTTGTAGATATCCATTAAATCCGTGTTGTTGCGATCGAATAGTCAATTTTTCCGCCAAACCCATTAATATAGGACTGAGTGTTAAAATTATCATATATAAAATAAAATTATGAAAGAAAAATTGAGTAAATGAGGATCAAATCATGAGTAGAAAAAAAACAATAGGTATGCCTTTATTCTTATCTTCTATCGTAATATTAGCTGGTTTTTTTGTTTATTTCAGCTTCTTTCTTGGTACTAATCTTCCTAATGTTAATAATAACAACGAAAATGACGATAATGACGACAACCCGGATAACAACCCATTACCCATTCTAATTGAAGGAGACTTATGGATTGCGGCTTACCATCCCATTTACGAATGGCCTAATATTGCTGGAAACGTCCCCTGGGGCGAGATAAATGAGCTCATAGTGGGTTATTTGTTTTTAGAAGAAATATCTGAAGGCAATTATGGTCTCAAGCATCCTGTATCTGGCCAAAGCTTAACATCTTTCTTTGAAGACGCCAGTGAATTTATTGAGGAAGGACACGAACACGATGTAAAAGTAACATGTATGATTGGAGGAGAAGATTCTAATCCAGGTTCTATTTGGAACGAAGCGACTTCAAGCGATAATCTAGATCAGTTTTCTCAAAATATGGTAAATTCTCTTCAAGGTGCTGGATTTGACGGTTTTAGTCTAGACTGGGAAGAGGGCATCGATTATCCTCAATATGTTAACCTGGCGGCGAAACTAAGAGATTTATGGCCTCAATCGATCATCTCCATCGCAACCATTCCTTTTAGGACTAATCCTGTTACCATCGAAAAGCAATTAGCACCAGCAAAAGACGATGTTGACTATTTTATAGTTATGAGTTACAGTCCAATATCTCAATGGGGCGGATGGGAAATACCAATTCCACTAACACCGCTTTACAACGATTACAACGAATATTCCGTAAGTCATATTCTTCAACGCTGGAACGAATCGGGGGTACCATCATCAAAAGTTATGATGGGTGTGGGCGGATTTGGAGCCGTGTGGGGCGATTCAAACGGAGACGGACTAGGACCAATTGCACCTTATTCAACTGAAGCTGATGGGACCGCAGAAGGAGAATGGGGTCCAATGCTCAGCGATTATTGGACTACTTGGAAATGGGTTAATAACACCCTCGAAACCCACCCAGAATTTATCGAAGAGTGGGACGATATGGGCAAGTGTAGTTATTGGCACGCACCAGCACCCGACGAACTAATCGAAACAACCGTATATGTATCAGCAAAAGCGAATATTAGCTTGATCTTTTACGAAACACCACGATCAATGGTCGAAAAATCCAATTTTTGCGTGAATAATAGCATGTTAGGTATGGGTTTTTGGACATTGTCTCAAATGATGAAGGGCACTTCATGTCCCATTTTGGAAGCAATATAAGCCTTAATATAAATCAATTTCATTTAATAAATTCTTTAGAATTCAAGCTACATCTATATTTTTATTACATTTGTATTTATTGTTAAATTTTAGATGAAAATAGTTAATTACTGCTATAAAATAACTTATTTCTCTAAATTAGCAAAAAAAATCGATTAGATGATCTCATCAACGAATTTAAATTTCATTATTATGCTAGAACATTTTATATAAGCCTTTAGACTACTTGTAATTATTACTCAATACACCAAAAACGATATAATAAACAACAATTATGTTTTTTTGGTAATCTAAGTAAATTTTAAAGGTGAATCAGGAAATTGGAATCGATGATGTCAAACTTTTATGCGAAAAATCATGAATTAATTGAAAACATCAAAAAAAGAGAAATAAAAATAGCTCGACTCGAGCGACTTGCTGCTATCGTTTTATCCCTGTTATTCCTTCTCATAGCGTATTTGATATATTCTTTTTATATTTCAAAGGGCGTTAGATTTATCGTGAGCGAAGAAATTGACGAAGATGGAGCCACATTTATACAGGAAATGGATCTTGTGATAATGGATGTGGTATTAATTGTATTGGCAATAGCGCTACTAATACATTTCATAAAAGGGGGAAAATGGAAAATGAGAAATAATAACAACGATTGGATTGAAAAACTAAAAAAAAAAATTACCTAGACTAAAATTATATT
>JAEOUI010000440.1 GCA_016839425.1 Promethearchaeota archaeon | reverse complement strand
TAAAACCTTAAATTCGTTTTATGAAATTCTTTAAACTCCAATTATTGTTCAAAATGACACTTTTTTTAAGATATGATTAATTAAAAAAATAATATTTAAACGAACTTTTAATTAAAGAAGTGGATTAAATGTTAAAAATTGACAAGGCAAAATTTGATCCTATCGAAAAATCTGACTTTCCCGAAATCGTAGAAAGAAAGGGAGTGGGGCATCCAGACTCAGTTTGTGATGCTGCCGCGGATGCATGCTCGAGAGCATTATGTAAATATTATTTCGAAAATTTTGGAAGGTATTATCATCACAATGTCGATAAAGCAGCATTAGTTGGAGGAATATCAAAGCCCGAACTTGGAGGAGGGTTAATCATAGAACCTGAATACTTCCTAATTGTTGGAAGGGCGATTAATCAGATTATGAAAGAAGGAAAACTGGAATATATACCAGTTGCAACGATTTGTTTAGACGCTTGCCGACAAGTGGTTTCAGATGTTTTTAGAAATATAGATGTGAATTCAAACAAGCACATTCAATTCGATTATGCTGTTCGACCAGGATCAATAGATTTAACTGGAGTGTTCGAAGAATCAGACGCCATGGAAAGCGTTCCATTAGCAAACGATACAAGTTTTGGTGTTGGATATGCCCCTTATTCTGATGTCGAAAAAATTGCTCTAGAAGCGGAAAAATTGTTAAATTCCGATGCTTTTAAGGACAAATGTCCTGCATCGGGGGAAGATATTAAAGTAATGGTAAATCGTTTAAATAACGATGTTGGTATTACAATTTGTGGTGCAATGGTAAGCAAATATTGTACCGATAAAGACTCCTATGTTAACTCAACAAATCAAATGAAAGATGCCGTTTTAGACTTAGCCGCAAAAATTATTCCCGAGAGGAATGTCTCATGTGCTGTTAATGTTGGTGACAATGTTGAATCAGGACTTCTTTATTTAACCGTTACCGGAACTTCCGCTGAAGCTGGAGACGACGGAGAAGTTGGACGAGGTAATAGAAGTAACGGGTTAATAACGCCCTGTAGAACAATGAGCTTAGAAGCAGTCTGCGGAAAGAACCCAATAAATCATGTTGGAAAGATTTATAATGTTTTAAGTACTGAAATTGCAAGAGAAATAGTAGAAAAGGGTCAAGGAGACATTGTAGAAGCACATGTCAAGCTTCTTTCTAAAATTGGAAGCCCAATCACAGAACCTTGGGTAAATTCAATTAGTTTGATTCCAGCAGATAATGTTGATTTTAATAGTATAAAGAAAATCGCAGAGGAAGTCAGCGCGGAAAAACTAAGCAAACAAAGCATTATAGATTTGAGAGAAAGACTAATCGCTGGAAAAGTACAAGTGTTCTAAATTTCTCATCCTTTCGATTAAATTTTTTATTTCCTTTTTTTAAATTCGTTTTATATAAATTTTCATTTATTATCTCATTAGCAATGTTAAGATATCTATCTAATAGAGGCTTTAAATATTAGATTTTTTAAAAATAAGAAATTAAAATAAATTTTAATTAGAAAAAATTACAATTAATAGAGAAGAAAATATAAAATGAGAATGATATGTGATGAGTCTGGACAAATGGGTTAAACCTAATAAAAAGAAACCAAAACAAGAAAAACAAGCGTCTGTTAAAACATTAGAAAAAAAACCAAATGAATTTAAGAAATATATTCTTACATGCTCAAAGAAAAGTTGTAATTACCAAAAAACGATTATGAAAAAAGAACTTAACAAGAAAGATAAAATTTGTCCAAAATGTAGGGCAGAAATGAGGATAAAAACTGCTTAATCTTTAAGTGTAGGCGATAAGGGTAGGCTTTTAAGATCATAACGAGTTTGGCAGTTAGGACATGTATCCTTCTTTTTAATATATTTTAAAATTACATATGACATTCCAAATGTTACTATCATCGTTAAGCAAAGAATCTCGTGATATTTATGTTCGAATTGCTTACGTCTTAAAGTGACTTCTTGATCACAAACAGGACAATAGATTTTTTTTCCCATAAATTCCATCAGTCTCTATCTCAACAATTTAAAATATGTAAAATAATTCAAAATTATTTAATTATTTTTTGTATTGAAAAAACTGAATTAATCGCTTCAATAGAACTTATTAATAATATATTTGGAAGGATGGATAATAAATGAGCTTTATATAGTAATTCTTTAACTCGTAAAGAAAATCCAAGAACCTAATAGTTCGCAATTAACAAACAAAAATAAATAAATTTTAATGTAATTTTAATTATTATATCTCCAGAAAAACATAGAACAAGAAATTATTATTTTAAAAATGCCAAAATGTTACCTTTGTTTAGAAGAGGTTCCTCAATTATTTAAATGCGAAGAATGCGGAAAAAGCTATTGTTCGTTGCACCAAAATCCTTCAGATCATAATTGCGAGATTTTTAAGGAAGAGTCACTTCATCAACCTTATCAATCATCGCAGCCATTGATTGAAGATAATATTCAAATAGGACAAGAACAACACTTCTATTCTCACGGACAAGATTACGATTCACATCAATCAGTAGGCGTAGTAAGGGGTACAACCGATGGTACATACACTTGGTATCGCCAGGAAAAATCCATTCCAGAAAATGCATTTTCTCCAGGATCGGGCATTAATTTTAAGGGAATTTTGCTTCCTTACAAATCCGAATTTGTTCATTTGATTATTGGATGTGGACTTATTTACTTACTTGGATTACTCGCATTTTATAACGTGCAATTAATCAATTTTGGTTATGGATGGGCTATTTTCATGTTAGCTGGATTCTACACGACGGCCTTCTTGTTTCATGAATTGGGGCACCGACAAGTGGCCAGGCATTACAAATTTCAAACAAAATTCAGGCTTCTCACCTTTGGTATGATATTAACCGTTATTAGTTTAACTATGGGCATCATGTTCTTAAACATGGAATTTCCTGCTCCTACATTTGCTCTTCCTGGAGCCGTCGTAGTGTTAGGTTTGGATAAAATAAGTAAAGAAACTGGACGATGCAAGGCTGCGGGCCCTACTGTTAATTTAATATACGGAAGTATATTATTAGGTATTTCAATATTTCTTCCAATTTATCCACTAAATTTTTTCATAGCAAGTGCCGCCAGCATTAATTTCATGCTTGGTGCATTTAACATGATCCCATTGGGCATTTTAGACGGTCAAAACATTTTAAAATGGAATAAAAAGGTGTATTTTGTTCTTTTTACATCTTTACTCGCATTGTTGATTCTCAATTATCTGATGGTCTATATTCCAAGCCTCCGTGGGTTAATATGGCCTCCTCAATAACTTAATAGTTATTTTTTTTTCTAAATTTATATGACTTTAATCATTATACTATTTAGTAAAATAGTGAAACTAAAAAATTACAAAGAATAATAGTATTTATAGCTCAAGAAAATTTACATTAATAATCTGATAAAACTAATCTTTTATGAGTGAAAAATAGTGCCT
The DNA here is from genome assembly GCA_016839425.1 of Promethearchaeota archaeon. The sequence goes on along the minus strand of JAEOUI010000440.1, from coordinate 9,465 downwards.
AATTGTGAATTTTGTGGTGAGGAAATTGGTTATCTTCCTTTTAAATGTAATTATTGTGGTTTCACCTATTGCAAGCAACACAGGCTCCCTGAAAACCATGAATGTAGCTTTGATTTAAAGCACAAACCAGTAGTCCCTACTGAACTTAAAACACTTTACCGGCCTACGAGAGGAGCACCATACCAAAACTCTCAAGATTATGTTCAAGGAAGTGAGAAGCAACTCAAAAAATACCTCAAAAGACAGGAAAAGGAAAGAAAAAAGGCACAAAAAACATATTCAGGTTATGCCCAGAGTTCTAGACCTCAAGGAAACGCAACTCTCTTTATTATTTTAATGATAATCGTGTTTTCGATTGTAGAATTCTCAAGAATAGTTCTAGAAGCTAGTTTTCAAAATATGCCAAAGATAAGTGATACTTTAATAGGTTTATATCTATGGCGGGCTTTTACAGCACCATTTGTTTATTATATTGGGGATCCAATTGCTTTTTTCTTTTTATTTATAATGGTATATTTCCTATGGTATATGGGAAGGATCATCGAAATGCAACGGGGTTCTATATTTTTTGTCAAATTTTATTTATTATGTGCTGGTTTTAAAATCCTGATGTATGCCCTTCTCGATCTACCCTTTGCGTACTTGAATCCAGATAATATTTATATTGCCGTGTTGCTTCCTTCAAGTTGTGCTACAGCCGCCATTATAGGGATAATGGCACTTTCTATACTCCCCTTATTAAATCAACAAGTCACCGGTATGATGGGATATATGCCAATGAGAATGAGAGGGAGAACCTTTTTATGGGTAATAATTTTATTGACTATTGGACCAGCGCTGTTATTATTTATGATATATGGAAATCCTTATGTCTTTGTTGAATCTCTTCCTGATCTTGGTGGATTAATCGCAGCTTATCTTGTCGTCCACGGGAAGATAAAATTATAAACATCGATCCGAAAAACATATCAACGAATTTATATTTTAAAAATCATATTTCTAAAACTTCATTTGAGAAAAATGTCAGATAAAGAAGAAATTTCTAGAATAGTTGAATTAAATGAGGATTTAATCCAAAATAACGATAAATTAGCCTCTGAGAACGCAAAAATATTTCAAGAAAAAAAAATAATGTCTTTTGATATTGTAGGGGCTATTGGAGCGGGAAAGACTGCAATTCTCGAAAAAATTTGTGAAAATTTATCAAATAAAAAAAGAATTTTAGTCATTAACGGAGACGTTGCAACGAGGGTAGACGCCGATAGGATAGAAAAGCATGGGGCAAGAACAATTCAGATCAACACAGGTAGGGAGTGCGCTCTAAATTCATACCATATATCCCAAGTCATTAAAAATATTGATTTAAGTAATTACGATATATTATTTATCGAAAATGTGGGCAATCTTATCTGTCCCTCCGATTTTATATTAGGAGCCGAAAAACGAATCGTAATCGTGAGCATTACAGAAGGAGCGCATGTCGTTCGCAAGCATCCGATGTTATTCAAGTTTTCAGACATTGCGGTTATTAATAAGGTTGACCTCAAGGATTATCTCGATGTAAATATCGATGAAATGCTTAACGATGCAAAGGAAATCAATCCTGAACTAAAAGTATTTACAACCAGCGCAAAAACAGGGGAACAAATTTCCGAACTCATTGAAGCATTAAAGGTCTGAATTCAACTAAGGTTTAAAAGAATCGAAAATAATAATAAATACACCATTTAATAGATAAATTTGTTGGTTTTAAATGTCAATCCGAGAATATAACACTGAATTGGCCACCTTATTAGATAAGATCGTCAAAGTGTATTTAAATGGAGATAAATTTTTCGTTGGACAATTAAAGGGATTTTCAGAAGATTCAAATGTCATGCTCGTAAACGCCAAGAACGAAAAAAACAAATTATTTCCTAAAATACTCATAAGAAGCAATTTTTACAATTATTTAACCTTGGAAGAAGAGCCATTTCCCATGCAATCTCTTGCTGAAAGAATATCAAAGATCTTTTCTAAAGGTCATGTCAATTTCATCCCTGAACAAAATGTGATATCCATCCTCAATGGGAAGATCGTAGTAAACGAAGAAGGCGTGAGAGGAGAGGGTCCATCTGCCGACCGCGTTAAAAAAATATATGATCAATTTAAGATGGATCTTGAAAATCCAAACAGCGAAGATTAATTTTTTTATTTTTATCTTTTTAACTATTTTCCTTGGAGTTTAACACATCTATCAAATTATTTAGTTTTAAATCCCCTATGATATTGAAGAACAAGGCTTTTGCCAGAGGAGTTACTCTAATAATATCCAGTTCTTCAATTTTTCTTAAATAATCATTCTTCAATAAAAATTCGATATCAGAGTTCCATACTTCCAAAAAAATTTCTTTTAAATCGCTAATCTTCATATTTTCATCAACTTCCTTGCTTAAGGCAATTATTAAAGCCAATGTACCATATTGGCTAGGTGTAATTTGGTCGTCCTTTCCTTCTGCTATTAATACATAATATTTCTGCTCTTGGAAAGTAGTTTTTATTAATTCAAATCCAATATCCCTCAAATGGGAGTATACATCCCCTATAACTTGGTCAAAATCTAAGGATGTCCCACATAAATTTTTTAGATCTTCTTCCCTAATCATTCTTTTTTGGTTTGTTAGAATGATACGTGAAATTTTTCTCACGATTTCTTGATAATTATTAATATTTTTCATCATAATTAACTCCTTAGTCTTCAATTTTTATTATACTTAAATTTTCAATAGATTTTTTCATTTCTAAATTCGATAAAACAAAAATATAAAGTCTATCTTTGAATTTCTTTTCTTTTTCTAAAATTGGAATTATTTTCCTTATCGTGCGATATATTGAACCCCGTTTATTAAAATCGTTTTGAACAAAAAGGTTTGAAAATATTATTTTATTTTGATCAAGTTGAATTTGAATGGCTATATTCAAAGAAATAATAAAAAATATTTTTTCAGGGGTTGTTAAGCTTTCAAAATCTAGATCTTCCTTATTTGAACGTTTAAATTTGAAATTTAAAGAGAATTCCTTACTATTTTCTTCTATTACAATAGTAAAAATAACATTAATACTAATTTCAGAAAGCATCGCATTAACGATACTTTGTAATTCGATTATTAATGACTCAAGATTCCTAAATTGACCAATGATATTCATTAATTGGTCTTGATCGTTATTTAATGTGATGTCCTTTTTTGTTTTTGTGAATTCGGATTGAAATTTGTTAAAATTTTCATCAAGTTTATTAAAAATTACATCAATATTTTCCCCTTGAAATATTTTGTTTTCTTCCAATAAACTATTAATGTTTTTATTTACTATTTCAAGATCGAGCTCGATTTCAGGTGGAGATCTAATTTCATTCATCTGTGATAGATCTACTATCATTGAATTGGTTTTATCGTTCATACCCTTGCTGAGCTCCATTTTAAGTGCATTTAAACGCGAAGTATCCTTATTAAGAACATCTTGTAATTTTTGGTAATCATTATCGAGTTTTTGGAATTTTAATTCAATTTTCTCTTGTTTTAACTCTAATTCATTTATATTAGATTGCGTTTTCTTAATTTTAAATTGAGCCTCCTTTGCTTGGATTTGAAGCGATTTTATACGTTCTGACGCCGGTTGTTGATTTGGACTATCGTTATTGTTTTTAGAATAACTATCGTCTTCCATACCTCGAGTAATCGCATTAATTTTTGAGAAACAATTTTTTTTTTCCTTGTTTAAATTATTTATTTGTAACTTTTTTTCTTCAATCGAAGCGTTTATTTGATTTCTCTTTGTTTTAATTTTTAAATAATCTTCTTCAAAATAACTTAGCTGATTTTGAGTGTCTTTTATCGATTGAGATAATTTATTGAGTAAATCAGATTTAGCGGAAAAATTACTCGATTTTTCTTTGATTTTAGATAACTCTAATTCTTTTAACAAAATTCCTTTTTTATTTAATAATTGAATATAATCATAAAGTTCATTATAATTCTTGATAACTCCAGAATAGTTAATTAATAAATTCTCGTTATTCTGCATTAGGTCATTATAGTAGATCAACAAATCGGTCAGATTAATAGATTTATCTAATTCAGAAAATGTGTTTATTTTACTCTTATAAAAATTGATAATTGTCTTTAAAGGAATAATATCATATGATTGAATCATATCGTATAAACCAAGTTGTTTGTATTGCAATAAGATGTCTTTAGCGAATTTTCCTTGAATCAAGGTAAATCTCTGCGAAATATTTATCTTTTTTTCTCCAAAATTTATCGAGTTTTTCTTTGTGTTATTATTACTCATAGTTTAATTCTCGTCTTTTAATTTTTTAATGAAAGCCTTATATTCCTTTTGTTTCTTCTTTTTTCTTTCCCTAATTATCTCTAGAGGGTCTTTTTCTTCGTCTTTTTTAACTAAATATTTTTCTTCAAAACTTTCGCCAAATTGTTCCTTAAATTTTTCTATTTTTTCTATGACCTCTTGACTAATTTCAACCTCTTTTATAGGTTTTTTAGATAGTTCTGATAATTTCTCTCTTTTTTGTTTACGTCTTCTCCTTTCAAATTCTTCGTCAGAGAGGTGAATGTAATCTTGATATGTAGAAGAACGAAACTGTTCTTCCTGTTGCTTTTTTAATTCGTTGAGTTCTTCTTTATCTTTTAGTTTTTCAGCAATCTTTCGCTTTTTTATAAGACTTCTTTTTGATAATGTACTTTCTATTGCCATCATATAATCTTGAAAAGAAATAGGATTGTTGAAGTAATCGTTTTTATACGCCTCTACTACTTCAATATCCACATCAGGATCAATTTTATTCAGCTCTTCATCCAGATTTCTTTTTAAAATTACACTGAAAAAAATTTCCATTTTTTTTATAATCGTACGAAATATTGAATTGTTTTTGAGAGATTTAAGAAGATTAATCCAATGATCCAACGATATTGATGAAATATAGGAAGGTACATCAATTACTTTAAATACATTCTTTTGTTCTATGAAAGACAATCCTAATTTTTTGGTATTTTTCAGACTAATATCTAAGAATTTAAGAGAATCCTTGAAGGATTCCTTATATTTCCCAATCAATAAATCTTGAAAGTATAAAAATTGATTTAAGTTATTTTTACATATTGTTGATATTTCATCGTTGAGAAATCCAAACTTTTTTGATAAATTTTCGATTTTTAAGGCAAGTTCCTCTTCTTGAAGAGTCTGTTTTATTTTAAAGCATTTATTTACTAATTTTTTATATTCCTCATCAAGATAATTAAGTTCACCTTGTATTGATTCAATTGGATTAGTCAATTCCTTGATTTTTTCTAAATCGAATTTTTTATACTCCATAAAAGTTATTACCTATATTTATATTTCAGGAGGGCGAGATTTTCGATTCCCTCCGGAGTATGAGTTTTTAGAAGAGTCAGAAGCGAGAACATCTTGTCTATTCACATGTGTTGCAGTACCACCAACGAGCTTCAACGATGTTAAAAAGATCTCGAAAGTTAAAAGCTCAGTGCTAAAGGTTTTGAACAAAGCTACTCGAGTACCTCTTTCAATATCAGAACCTGAATAACCCATAGTTGCTTCTAATAATCCATTTACGCCCTTATTATTTAATTCTTTAAGAAATAAATCATCAAATTCAGAAATTGGTTTTCCTACTCGTTTATTTAGATTAGTTGATATATCATGAAATATTTTTTCTTCCTTGTTTAAACTAGAGACAATTGATTCATCAATACCAAATTTTGCGTTTTTGATCTTTTTAATAAAAGCTTCAATAATTAATTTTCTTAGGCGGTAATCAGGAAAATCAAATTTTAAATGAAAAGTAAAACGACGCCATATGGCAGAGTCTAGTTGTTGTTGGTGATTCGTAGCACCAATTATAGCTAAAGGCATTCCATCGTAATTTACTTTATCAATAACTTGTAAAAATGAGATAACCGCACGCTTTATTTCCCCAACTTCGTGAATATTTGATCTTTCAGAGCCGATTGCGTCGATTTCATCGAAAAATAAAACAAAACAACTGTTTTGCTTTGCGATGTCAGCTGCTAATTCGACTACATTTCGGATATTCTTAATTGTATCTCCTAATAGGGGTGAGACTAATCTATCCGATTCGACTACACAAATTGGTATGGAATATTGTTTCGAAAATGCCCTTGTTAGGGAAGTTTTTCCCGTACCAGGAGGACCGTATAATAATACTGTCATATTTGGTGTTAATTTTGTTTTTTTTAACTGATCAGCGATTTTCTCATATTTTTTAAGTGCTCCAAAGAAGTCGTCTAATCTATCCTTGATATCCTCGTTACCAAGGATATCTTCAACAGATTCTTTAATATCAGCAGGTAAATAAACAGCACCATACTTTCCTAATCGCTCTTTTATCTCATCGTTTGTATACATTATTTTTTATCATCTTTTATATTAGTTATTCTTTCTTTCCTTATCTATCTTCTCGCATTCATCTGCGACTTCTTCAATTAGTTCTTTTAAATTATCAATTTGTGAACCAATAAAGTTGAAAATTTCCTTCCTATATTGTGGTGAATCCCTTATTTTCATCTTATCAATTCCCAAGTAATTTGGAAAACATGCAAGCTTCATCAAGTAAGGTAATACTTTTTCGTTTGTTTGTAAGTCTTTAAATATGGAATAGAAAATATTTTCGTCAGATAACTTCCACTTTAATATACCCATATATATCAAGAAAGCAAAATTCATTGAGATCCAATTGATCAGTTCTCGGCTTAAAAAACCCCTTCTCATAGAAGAAAACGCCAGATAATGTAATAATAAGGTTTCATTACTAAATTGAGGAATATATCTTATGGTTCCATCAGATTGCTTGTTTTCTCTTAAATAATTATTATCTACCAAAATTTCAACAAAATTTTCCTTTGGAGCAAGAAAAATACCATCAATGAGCCTTAAACCTAATAAATCAGCGAATTTATCTAATGACTGTTCCTCTGCGTTTGCGATTGAATCAATATACGGAGCAAACACTTCGTTCTTTAAAATCATTGGAATTTCGTGGTTCTCTTTTTCTGGATACTCTCCATAATTTGGATCCAGATTAAATAAAGATGTAATATTATTAAGAAGTTGGTACATTTTTGGAGATATTCCAGGAATTTCAAACATATCAGAATCATCTAATTTTTCCCGATAAAATGTGTGAGGTTGGAGAATGTGTCTTTGACACTCGTAAAATTGTGGAATATTTTCTCGTAATTTTTCGTATATTCCTTTCAAGTTACTCCCTCTTGGAAAGAGTTTTAATTCTAAAAATTTTACTAATCGATATAAATAAGTATTTTCCAGGCTTTTTTCGTCTGGATTTGTCACATGTTGCAAGACATCTAAGGCTCCTACGGATTCATACAAAAATTCGAGGATATAATCCTTGATATCTATAATTTCTATTTTATCCTGATATTTTGAAATGAAATCTTTCATAATTTCGTACACATTAGATCGATACATAGCAGAGAATTCAGATAACGCCCTGACCGTTCGAATATTACGTTTTTCTTCTTCTTCACGTATTTTATCCAAGATTTCCAAATCCAAGAGCAAGTCAGGATCCAAATCTTTAATGATTCTCCTTGTTTCTTTTAATATTGGTTTCATGTGACTTATAAATGTAAGGTATCGAGGGAGTATATCCGTCCATTTTTCTCGCTTTTTACCAGGTTTAACTGTTCTTGAATAATTTTTTTTACTGCTCATCATAGTTACCTTATTAATCTTCTTGATATCCAACTAAAACTTCAGTGAAAATATTTGCAATTTCGACAAAGATAGGAATTTCTACCCTACATAAGTTTCCAAGAATCCAGGGAGACACATCTCGAAGCATAAAACGTATTTGAGTCATTATTTGGGATTCTTTTTCTCCCATCATTATTTTTGAAAACCAAAGCCCCCCACCAACCCTTTATTCAATGATCTTTATAAGGGGGTCAAATAACGACTCCAATACTTGTTTCATCATCCAAGATTTTGGAATGACGCTCATATTTTGCTCGTTAAAAGAAGTATCCTTGAGAATGGGGTTAGTTTCTTCGATCGATACTTTCGGCATAAAGCTTAATAATAAGATCAAGGCAAATATTGCAGATATACCATTTACAGTGTATGATCCACCAATTTTTTCAAGATCGTCCCTATTAACAGCAATATTTGCTAAAAACATACATATAAATACATTCCTATCAAACGCTTCGGAAACATAGGCGTGCCCTAATTCCTCATCTATTACTATATATTTTTCGTTTAAAATTTCTAATATTCCCGAGGGAAATGTATAAAAAGTCACAATTTTCTTTTCACTAGTTCTTACATCTTTATATTCGTGTTCATAGGATACTAAACCAAAAAGGTTTACAAGTTCCTTTAATTGGCTTTTTATATAACTCCTAGGTTTATTTGGGTCCCCAAACATTGCATAAAATTGGTGGTCGACTATATGAAAATCGTTTCGTTTTGAAAACGCCTCAACCATACGATCGATAATGGGACCTTGAGAATAAGAAGCAATTGCTTTTGCTTTTGATGTAACAAAGCCATTGAGTAATTCATTAATGATAAAATCTTGCTCGTGAGTTCTTGATTTGAGAATCATTGAGAATGCTTCAGTAAAATCTTTTGTTACTGGAAAAAAAGCGTTTTGTATCGTATTATCTATGGCTTGTACGAAAATTTTTCCCTCATCTTTAGGAAAGTATGTTTTCATGTTATTCAAGCGATTCAAGAGAGCCTCTCTCGCTCCCGGGATGTTTTCTATATCTCTATCTTGCAATTTTTCAATTGATTTTTCAACACCCGTAGCAAATTCGTTCAAAAGTTGGTCCCATATGTTTTCAGAACTTTTCGACATTTTTCCTCGTTTTACTCCTCTGTATTCCAATTTAATTCTCTTGATACTCTTTTTAGTGCTTCAATCAAAGGTTTTAATTCGTTTTTATCGTAGATATTCGGGGAAGATACGCCTTTTTGAAGTTTCCAACCCATTTGAGTTGATGCTCCCATATCTCTTTGTCCATATTTCATTAAATTCTTCAAATCTCTTACCCACCAATAAAACCTTAACCCTTTTTTATTAGGGTTGTCTTTTGCGTAAATAACTGCTAATGCCTTCCATTCACCCATTAACCATTTAATGGTAATACCACTTACAGGTAGATAAAAATTAATTGGTAAATCACCTTGAAAGTTTAAATCAAGGTCAGACGAGGATCTATCAAAAATCGGCTGATTATATCCTTCTAAAATCACGATTTCTCCACAATGAGGACACTCATAATGTGATTTCATTTTGTCCATTTTTTTTTGGCATTTTGGACAAGTTTTATTTTCAAGGATACGATATTTAATGATATCAAGTTGTTTTTCTTTAGCTTTTTGTTCTTCAGTTTTAGGTTG
>JAEOUI010000439.1 GCA_016839425.1 Promethearchaeota archaeon | reverse complement strand
CTGCAGTTTAGAACCGTTATGTTATTGGCACGGATCGTGAGTTGATTTCTCAATTCTAGATTTTCTATTATTTGATTGTCAGTTGTTAAAGTGATTGGATCTAATTCGATTGTCAACAAAGATGGGTCAATTAAACCAGTGTTGCTACTATCTGGCCACATGCCCCAATCATCCTCCTCTCCGATTATCTCTTCATCATCATCAATAAGGGGGTTATCGATTCCAATTTGAAAGAATACAAATGCAAAAGTAACCGAAACCAATAAACACGCACCAATAAATATTAGAAGAGTTTTCTTGAGGTCCATTCTTATAAATGGTTTTGTAATTCTTAAAACGATTAATTATAAAGAACATGTAAAGCTTCAATAAAATATCGAATAACTCCTTTTTTGTTTCCTCAGATTTTAAATAATACTTTTTTTTTTATAAAAGAAAATATCTTTGGTTAATAAAAATGAAAGCAAAAACAAGGAATTATTTAATCTGTTTACTCGTATTTATAACTCTGCTTGTGTTTTTAAACTTGTTTTTCATAATTTCAATGCCAGGTGAAGGAGATTACTATATATTTCCGGGTGAAGGTAGATATGAATGGTTGATTGCCATTAATCTCATTTTCATATCGATATTAGGTTGTGGAATATTATCGATATATTTAGGAATTTCCATTTTTGCTAAAGTCTTCATCAAGTTGGTTGGAAAGAAAAACGAAGTAGGGATTGTTCCAAAAGAAGAATTAAGCCCTAAATCTCATTTAATAAGATTATGGGGGCGGGGTATCATATTAGGCTTTTTTATTTCTAACCTTGCCTTTTCATTGGTTTCAAATGAAGGTGTTGTTACTATTCTCCTAACACCACTAGGGATTTCGAGTGATATTGCGAATTATGGAAGCGTTCAAATACCAAACGCTTCCTTGATGTTCCAATTAATTTGGATCCTTGCAATTCCATGCACATTTCTGCTCGTCCCTATCTGGATCTTAATGGATGTAGGTCTTGTTTCTACTAAAAAAGAAATAGGTTTAGAATTTTCCTCCGTTAACCGAATAACGGCTAAAATTTATAAGATAATTAAAGGATACGCTGGTATCGGATTCATATATAATTTGTTCGTAATGATATTTGATTGGGTTGTATTATCAAAAGATACAAATCCGATTAATCTTTTTGCTCAAATTATAAGCCCCTTAGCGATAATAAGCTTTACATTTCCGCTGATTATCTTGATTGACTACAGGTTTTTAGAAATAAATAAAAATGTTGAAAAGATATTGATTAAATTGAACATGAACAAGAAATTAAAATCTATAATTGAAGTTGAGTAATAATCACGCTCTACTTTTTTTTTCAACATTTTTAATGAGTACAAAAAATCTCGAAAATAAAAAAAATTTTAATGAATAAGGAAAATTTCTATGATGGTTTTTTCATTTTTTTTATTACTTTTCGGGCAGAAATAGGTTTTCCTTTGAATCCTTTTGGATTATTTGCTAAGAATTCAAAAATCTTGCTTATATTGAAATTAGTCTCGTTTTCATCCATACTAATTCCGCCCTTGGATAAAAATTCATTCATGCTTTTTGTAGCTGCTTTTATAGTAGGTTGAACAAATCCTTCTTGAATGAGAAATTTCTGAGAAAGTCGGCATAAAAGATTTGATTCAAATTGAAACGATTCTTTTAAAAATTTCAACATATCATTTCTTGAAATGCTATTTCCTGATTGTATCAATAATTTTTCTATTAATATCACTGCTATATTCCATTCTATATGGGAACTTATTAATCTTTGGAATTCTGCTTTTGACGGTGCGATTCCCTTTAGCATGAAATATCCTTTAGTAAGTTCAACATAATCTTTAATTATTCGTTCGTTATCCATTTTCTCTATACTTATTCTAATTTGAGTTTTTAATTAATTGTATAATTATTTTCAATGTTAATTAAAGCTTGATTCCTAATGATAAATGGAAATCAGTTATTATTCAATTCTTTACCATATTGGTTTAAATAGCACTGGATTTTAATTCATCATTAATAAAATATAATTAAGTTGATTGATGCAATTATGAATAGAAAAATATCTTTTCTCTTAATTCCAATTTTTGTCATAGTTTTAATGACGGGAATTATTTTTATGACCCTTACGATTGTCCAGTTTCCTTATAATATGATCGAGACTAGGAACGCCTTGAGAAATTTTGACAATGATCGCGAATTATATAGTTACAGCCCAATCGATTCATCCGGCACATATGATGTGCCTTCTACCGTTTCTTTATCCCGATCAGGAAGATTTGAACTAAAAGTGTATTGCGACGAGGCTATAGGGAGGAAAAACACTCCTTTTACCGTTTCGCTGTCATTAAATGCAAATATCAGCGGAGTGATGACAATAATTACACTTGCACAAACATCCTACTCCAAGACATCGTATTTTGAACCTGATGGAACGCAAATTGTCGATCCAATAATTGATAAATCATGGAAAAGCCAAGAATACGACGCAGCCACATATATGACCTTGAATTTTAGCTGGTCGAGTAATTTTAACGGGTGGTATCTGAAAGTATTATATCTCAACGATACCTTGAGCAGTCAAAGATCCACTTTAGCCGAAGCAAAAACGGCCGCTTCTGTATCTTTTGGTGTCGGATTAGGGCTTTCTATAACATCGTTTGTAATAGGAATTATAGGTACAGTATTTTCTACTGTATATCATGTTGTAAAAAAACGGAGAAGCCAATAAAAATTAAAAGAGGATTCATCATAACAAAATTATAATTATTCTTTTATATGCCCTAATCGATATTAACTCTTAAATTCTTTATTCTTAACCAATTCACT
>JAEOUI010000049.1 GCA_016839425.1 Promethearchaeota archaeon | reverse complement strand
TTTTCATTCCATTTCACTTTAAAGAAGCGGCCGCAAATGTTCTTACGAATCCTGCTTTAGATCCAATCGCAAAAATTCCGGAATATAAAGTATGCTCCGCAAAGATTCAAAAAATTTAACCCCTTTTTTTTTTTAATTTATACCTTCCATCTTTTTTCTTTTTTTTTTTGATGGTATCAATCATGGCGTTATGTACGGGCAGGAATAACGATATTTGACGGAACCTTTTAAAATTTTCCTTCTTTTATTACTTTGCTATTGGTATATATTATATATATTCACAAAAAATCTAATTATAAGTTGATGAGACAAGGTGACAATAGTAAAAGTAGGTAAACATGGCGAAATCGTGATTAAAAAGAGATTTAGGAACAGTTATGGAATTACTCCTGGTCAAGAAGTAATTGAATATGACGCAGGTGATCACATTGCCATTATTCCAATAAGCTCAAACGCGTTAGAATCTCTCCGAGGTAAGTATAATTGGGAGAAGCCCTCTGAAGAATATAAGGACACCGTAATAGAATTGGCATTAAAAGAGGTTAAAGAAAAGTATTAAAATGCCATTAATTGATACAAGCACGATATATGCTTTTTTAAACAATAATAGCGAGTTCCATGAATACGCAACTCGAGTAATGGAAAAAATAAACAAGGGAAAGGATTTGATAAATATCTCTACTGTTTCCATTGTTGAACTTCATTTTATTTATAAAGCTCATGGGGTTAACGAGGGTTTCGAAAAAGATCTCAGCGAATTACGTAGTTTAAGAAATTTAGTCTGGGCTCCTTTAGATGTGGCTAGTACTTTAACCGCAATGGCTCTTAAAAAAGCATATAAACTATCTTTTTTTAACGCTCTTCACGCAGGAATAGCTATCAATCTTGATAAGCAAATAATTTCACAGGATAAAGAATTTGACCAAGTAAAAGGATTGATAAAAATATCTTTAGTATCTTTTCTTGATTAGATAAATCGCAGCTTTTGAATGTAAATTAATCCTAAAAGCTAAATAACAATAATTTTATAATATCTTCGCTGGAATTTTAGTAAGATTTTTAAATTAATGGTGATTTCGACCTATAATTGCTTTTTAATAGGAAATGTGGATAATTGATTGAATCTAATTAAAGACAAAATTAGGATATGAGAAATGTATAGAGACGATTATGCAAATTTTAAAATTGAGAAAAAAGAAACAACTTTGATCTTATACATGGATAATCCTCCTCAAAACTCGATCGACGAGACTTTTTTTTTAGAATTACAGGAGATTATCGAGCTAGTTAATTCAGATCCCGAGGTGATTTCGGTAATAATCACTACTGCGTTGGAAAAAATCTTTACCGTGGGAGCAAACTTGAAAGAATTGTTACAAAAATATGGCTCTAAGAGGAAAATGAAAAATGGATGGCATCACCTGGATGTGGGACACATGACCTTAGAAATGATTGAATCCTCTCCCAAGCCATTTATCGTGGCTTACAGGGGCCTTTCCTATGGAGGAGGTATTGAATTAGGCTGTGCTTGTGATATAAGGGTTGCCTCAGAAGATACTAGATTTGCAATGCCCGAGGCCAGAATTTCGTTTATACCTGGCTGGGGAGGATCTACAAGGTTGCCTAGAATTGTTGGTGTTGGCAGGGCAAAAAAGCTTATCTTCACAGGCGAACCTATAAGCGTTTCTGAAGCTTTTGAGATCGGTTTAATAGACGAAATTGCTCCAAGAGGGAAAGCTCTCGAAAGTGCCTTAAAAATTGCCCAAGATATGGCTAAAGGATGTCCGACTTCCATAGCATTGGCAAAAAAGACGATAAACGAGGGTATGAGGCTTGATTTGGGAGAATCAATTGAAAGGGAAAAGATATATTTTATGGAAAGTATTTTTTCGCTAGAATGGACCGAAGGCGTTATTGGGTTCTTAAACAAGAAAAAACCAAACTTCAAAAGAATTGGAAAAGAACAACAGGAAGCTCTAGCAAATATGATCAATTTATCAAGAAATAATAATTGAGTCATAATTTGTCTTGATATATTTTAAATGATTGAATGTTTTCAAGAAATATTGTTAGAAATTTAGGCTATTAAATTTAGGGATTGGATAAATAGTTACATTTAGGTAATGTAACCTTCTTTATTGATTTTTATATAATAAATTTTAGTCAATCCCAAAGTTTATCGCATTTTGCGCTTTTTGAGAACTTCTAAGAAGCTTTCTATCTTGTTTGTAGTTTGCGTGGTATTGAGCTTACGAGGATCGTTCATGTCGCCATCTATGATTAGACATGGGATGTCTAATTCGCCCATTAGGTGTTTTTTCAAATCGTATAAACCACAGGAATTAGGTCGGCAAGAAAGGTTGTTGTGTAAAATTACGCCGTCAATATTCCATTCTTTTATTGTTTCTTTGAATTTTTGAATTCGTGTTTTCAAATCGTAGATGTACCAGAAACTAAGCATTAGCTGTGCCATTGTTTCTATGGGCTTTTTTAATAGAACTTCTTTGGTAATGTTCGGATCCATGTATTTCGAGAAACTATATGTATAAGGTTCGTACACGATAATTGCTCCGTATTGTTCTAAGAAGTTGAAAAATTTGAGGTTATACCAGAAAGGTATTCCTTCGAACATCAACCGATAATTTTCTTCTTCAAGAGCCCCAACTCCCTCATCTACTCTTTGTTTTGCCTCTTTATACATCTTTTTATATAATTTTATAGGAGATTTCAATCCAGGCATCGTGAATAGAGGAAATAACCCTCCAAAAGTATCCTTAGTAGATAAAGGGCTAGGGACGACTTTTCTTAACTCAAAGATCTCCTGCCACGTCTTGCTCAGGTCAAACGAATTTTCTGCAACCTGACGAGCTTTTTCCATTTCAAATTCGTGGTGCGTGATCTCTTGCATGAAATCAATGAAACTCCATAATTGTTCAATTACATATTTTTTAAAGTATTGTTTTTGCCTGTTATTTGTATTACTGACCACATGTGGAACATCAATCGTGAAATGCGGAATGTTAAATCTTTCGGCTTGAACTTGGAACCAGTCGACATGAGTGTCGCAAATAACATCGCTTGAAAGCAAAAAAGTTGGTTTTTTTATCCCTCCCACGCTCATGTCAGTTGTTTTGCTTGTGGTAACTCCCATATTGGTCTTGAAATAAGAGCATAAATCGTAAGAAAATCCCTCGTCTTCTGCGAATTCTATAAATTTTTTCGATTGTCCCTTAGCAGCAGAAATTGTTGCAGAATTCTCGGGAAGCATGGGTTGCACATCCATTGCATATAAAAGCTCGACTGGAGAGCCCGAGGTCGCCCAGGCTGTTGGTTTCCCTTCTTTTATTGCTTGCTCTATTGCGAGGTAATGCCTTCCCATTTCCAGCTTGAGGCCGCTCGTCGCTTTTAAAATCTTGCTCTTGATGTTTTTCTTTTCTACCATTTTATCCTTCCTCTATAAAATTTCACCGAACGCTTCGAATCGAGTAGATAATTGCCTGTAAGACTCTTGCTTGTATTCAAGTTCAATAAACAAATATGGAATACCCAATTCCTTGAATTTTTTGCTCATTATTGGGTGATCGAACAATATTGGTTCGCAAAACTTTTGAGCTACATTAATTATACCTTTTACTTTGTAGTTTTCTGCCAGTTTTTTCAAAAAATCAAAACGCTCGATCGATGGAATTTTCGTGCTGTAAATGGGTTTTTCAATGTGGTATTTAGCAATAGCTTCTATAGGATCGCCAGTCTCCTCGATTAGATTCCAAAAATATCTGGAACCAATGCAAAGATCGTCGGCAACGATATTAAATCCCAAATCTTCCAAATATTCGATGAAGTTCGTGTCGTCTATGACAGAACCTGTTAGCAAAATTGGTTTTTCTAGCAGATTAGGAGTAATATTTTCTTTTTTAAGATTTTCCAATTCTTTTTCTAAAACAGGAAGAATCTCAGTTTTATTTTCTTGTTGAACTTTTTTAATGTAATCGTGAAATTTAGATGTCTTAAGGATCCCTCTTGCTCTATACTCCGACATTTCTTTTAGTATTCGACGGATCTTATTAGTTAAAATTATGGCATCACGAATTTTTTTAGAACTAATTGAAACATTGAACTTTTCCTCCAATTGAGAAACCAATTCCTTAATATCGTCAATGAAGAATCTCAAAGCCAATTTATCGCGTTTAAGAGGGGCGTTTAAAAAATACATGAAATCTAAATGCACACATTCCAACCAAATGTCAAATTCTCTATTCGTACAATCACAACCATGGGTAACAACAATACCTTTTATGTCTTCGTTAATACGACGCAACGCTTGCTCAAGAATGTTGCGCGCCCAAATACAATGATTTGGGGGGACATGTTCGTTAGATTTTGATAATTCTATATTTGAATCTGAGAGTAATCGGACTGGCGTCATTTGGGCGGCTATAATTATTTCTTCGGGGGTTTCCACGCCCGAATCGAGAATTCCTATTTTCATTTGCTCCATCGTTTAGAAATGTTTTTATTGATTGTTTTAAGACGCTAAAAGTAAAAAAATTATCGATTGTTAATGAAATATCCTTGATTTTAAATTAATAATAATTAGATCTATTTATTTAAAATTCAAAAGCTTTTTATATTCTATTAACACTTATACGATATAGGATTATGAATATTAATTCATAATGATCAAACGCTCTATAACTACTCGAGCTTTTATTTAACTCTTTCAATGAATATAAACCGAGAGTTGTTGTTATATGAGCGAGATGGTATATAATAAGATTTGGAAAAGAAAAGTGATGAATTTTTATGATTAAAGCAGAAATTACACTTATGTCGAACAATCGTGTTTCTCCCTTTAACGAAATCGTAGATAATGATGTATTAGATTTTATACATGTGAACCGTACTTTTATAACCAGGTCCTTGGCAGAACACGGATTAGGATTCTTGATCAATGTTTACAATGCTAAAGAAGAAAAGGTTAAATCTGAAGGAGAGAGATTATTTACATTTTGTTTTGATCTTGGAGGCGTTAATCAAACATTCCTTTATAATACTAATATCAGGGGCGATAAGCTTGAAAATATTGATGGCGTTGCCTTGTCTCATTGGCATTTTGATCACACTGGTGCTATTTACCCGTTATTGGAGAAAATTAAAAAGCAAATTCCTGTTATATGTGATGAATCAGCAAAAAAAGAACGTTTTTTTAAAAGAAGCTTTGAAGTTCAGCTCAAGGATTATGATGGAAAGAAAAGAGAAGAGATCCAACCTCTCATAGAGTCTCAAAAGGCCGTCAGTCAACCCCCTATTAACATTAAGAGAATAGAGGGAACAGGAAGTAAATTAGTATTTACTAAAAAAGAATTGGAAATCTTCAAGTTTGATAATTTCACAATGACTTTAAGCGGTGAGATTCCAAGGATTCATGAACTTGAGAATTCAAACGAATTCCTCCTTAATAATGACGGTATTCTTGAAACAGATAGCATTGTTGACGACAAGTGTCTTATTATCGAAAAAGAAAAAAATGCCATTGTATTGCTAGGTTGTTGCCATTCTGGAATCATGAATACATTAGATTATGCTAAAAGCTCCACCGACAAACCAATAAATATAGTAATTGGTGGATTTCATATGGCCACGGCATCAGATGAACGGTTTAAAGAGACAATGGAATACCTTTCTTCCTTTCAGGAAGGCAATAATCCCCTTTATCTCTTTCCAATCCATTGCACTGGTGAACGGTTCCTTTTTGAAATGAAAAAAAGAGGTAATAATCTCGTGAAAGTTAATGACGCTAGTGTGGGTACTGTTTTTAAAATATGATTAATATTTTTTTTAAAAATGTTTAATTGATGAAAAATGGAAGAAAAAGGGACATCATTCAAAATTCAGATAGTCTACGACGATATTTGTGCCATAGAAGGATATAAAATGGATTTTGGGTTCTCAGTCCTTATTATTGACATAATAACCAATGATCGGATGCTCTTCGATACGGGATCAAATGGAAAAATTCTTCTTCATAACTTGAAACTTGCAGGAACCGATCCCACGGAAATAAACACAGTTGTAATTTCACATGATCATTTTGATCACGCTGGTGGTATTTTTGAGCTTAGTAAAAAAAATCAAGATTTTCAATTAATTGTCCCAGAGGCCGCTAGAAATCGATATAAAGACGCATTTCCAAGCTTGGAAGTGAAAAGCGTAGGAAAAAACAATGAATTTAAACCGAATATCATGACATCAGGACAATTTGGTAATGCGATCAAGGAACAAGCCTTGTTCTTAAAAACTAAATCTAAAAAAATAGTAATGTTGGTTGGATGTACACATCCAGGTTTGGAATTTTTTCTCTCAGCAGCTCGCGAATTGAACGAAATTATTGCCCTCTTTGGTGGGCTTCATGGATTCAGAAAATATTCTCTTCTTGAAGGGATAAAAATCATAGGAGCTTGTCATTGTACTCAACATAGACAGATGATTAAAGAAAGATATCCTCTCTTTTTCAAAGAAGCTTGTGTTGGAAAGATTTTTCAATTTTAAGATACTAGCATTATGAACAGTATTATAAACATCATATAACAAAAATTAAAAATCAGTTAAATGATTTAAAAGGAATCTAATTTCAAGAGAGCATTTGAAGCATCACAAGGTAAAATATGTTCTATCTTACAACAGATTTGCTCTAATAAGGACTTGTTTTTCACACCCAAAACTTTTTTGAAGAAAATAAACAAGTTATTGTAATTTTGAACGAGTTTTTGTGCAATCTCCTTACCTTTTGGTTTTAATCTTAGAGAAGATCGAGGTTTCCAATGGATCATTTTTTTTTCTTTTAATTTATGTAACATTGTACTAACAGAAGCAGGATTTACATTTAAAAAAGCAGCAATCTCACTGTTACAGACCCAACCACCCTTTTTCTTTTTTGAAATAATGTAGATGGCCTTCAAATAATCTTCAATGGATTCCGAAAAATGTTCCATTCTTTTTTCTTCCTCTTTGTTTGAAAATAAAAAAAATTATTTGGACAAATTGTCCAAACAATCCTTACAAAAAAATATCCTACGCATTTTTATCCTGCTATTTACCCTGTGTCCTGTTTCGTATTTCTTTATGCAGGACCAGCAGAGTTTAGGTTTACCACTTACCTGATATTTATTCTTGAAATCAAATCCAAATTCAGCTAAATTCAAATTTTTTATCACTTTAATTCCTTTTAATGTTGAAATGACTAAGAAGATTCTAAATTCGTTAAGGTCTTCTCGAACCCCTTTTATTTCGCCTAGTCATGCCCATTCTATTACTTTTAGATGTTTCGTTATTAGTATCATTTTTTTTTGCTGAATTATTGTCAGAGCAATTTCCAAGTCCTCGTCCAGTTTTTGGTCCCTTTCCGGAAGGACCAGTTCCATCTCTTCTAGGCATACGTAGACCTTTTTTATGATAATATTATAGTTATGAAGAAATAATGAATAATCATTAATAAATATAGCGAATATTTATTCATAATCGCGAAAATAATGAGTTTAAAAACTATTATTATTATTTTGATATGGATAATTATTCATAATAAAATTAAATATCTTTAAAAAATAATGAAAATAAAAAATAAAATAAGATAAAAAAGGAAAAAATCGCTGCTATTCCTTTTTATCGTAATTCTCTATTTGTTTTAATATTTCGTCGTACCTTTCTTTTAAAGTTTGTATTTCATTGTTTAGGTATTCTTTTTCTTGCTTTAAAAAGGCAAGATTTTGTTCGGGACTCCATTCTGTTGGATTAGTATATGGTTGGATGTTTGGATTGTAATAAATAAATTCTCTTGGCCACCATCTTCGCCCTCTTCCTCTTCCAAAGTTTCTACTTTGAGGAAAAATACCTCCAAACCCACCACGCCAAAACCTACCAGGAGTTTTAGTAAATCCTGGGCTCTCAAATCCAGAACAATACCCCAAACCCCTACCAGATCTCGATCCTAATCCCGCAGGTCCCGTTCTATCTCCACCAGGCATTTTTAATATTTCACCACTTTTTTATATCTATAACACTATAGTAAAAGTAACTATTTAAGCGTTTTGAATAATTATTCAGAATAAATGGAAAGAATCCATTAAATATTCTATTAAAGAGTATATTATGAATATATATTCACTAAGATGTATTCTAGATATTAAGGGATCTTATTAAACTTTATTAAATCGTCATACAATATGATTATTTGGGAACCTATTTTAATAAAAACTTAAAATTGAGCGTTTTTCTTATGAGTACAATCAATCTCGATGAACATGGCATTAATGTTCCAAAAAATGGTATATATATACTACAAATAGGATCAAAATGGTGTAAGTCATGTAAAAATCTTTCAATAATTTTGAGAAAAATGTCTGAGGAAAGTAATATTAGCTATGATGAAATTGATATTGGATGTATATCAAAATTAGCTGTTAACCTTGGAATATGCTCTGTTCCTGTTTTAATTTTCTTTAAAAACGGAAAGATCTACGACGATAATATTGTAATGTATGGTGAAACTGTTGTTTCTAAAGGAATTTTGGTTGGCACTTTCAACGAAAAAATCCTAAGATATGTGATTAAACAATTATAACATTATAAAATTATTTTCTTGCTTCAAATTGATAATTAAATGCATATATTTAACAATTTCATATCAATTTTGAAATTTATTAATTTATGGCATCGATTATGAATTATTATTCATAATGCTTAAATACTTACTTTCATTAATTTTTATTAGATTTTTAAAAAAAATCATCTAAAATAGAGAAGTGTTCTAATAATGATATATGCAATCAGTACTGACACTGATGAAGTGTGTCCTCATTTCGGACGCGCACCCGAGTTTACTATTGTAACTATTGAAAATAACGAAATAATAGAAAAAAAAATTTATCAAAATCCTGGACATCAAGTAGGGAGCATTCCTAAATTTATCAATGAAATTGGTGCAAAATGTATGATAACAGGAGGAATGGGCCATAGAGCAATTCAATTTTTTCACGAATATGGTATCGAAGTAATAATGGGTGTTTCTGGTTCAATTGATGAAGTCATTCAAAAAATCCTTGCTGGAACTTTAGAAGCTGGTGAGAGTGCATGCACTCCCGGGGGCGGAAAAGGATATGGTGTTGAAAAAATACACACGGAAGCCGATGAGGGTCATCATCATCATGTTCACTAAAAGTGGAATTAAACCCTTTAAGAAGGAATAAAGAATTATATAAAGCAGAAAAAATTTGCGCTTTTTAATGGGTTTATGTGTTGAATTGAGAACCCTTGTAAAATATTAAAAAAACAAAAAAAATATGATTTAAAAACCAAATGAAATCATGCAAAAAAAGAAATTAAAAAAAGTGATAAAAAATGCCAAGTTTTAAAGAAACTTACGAAGCCATTAAGGCTGACATAAAGAATGGGGAGAAAAATTTCAATGTTGAGTGCAAGATGCTCAATGATGGAATGCAAGTAGAATGTACGATGGGAGCAAAACCTTTTAATATATTAATAGACGCTCCTGAAGGGCTTGATGGAACAAACGAAGGACCCTCACCCCTACTTGTTATTTTAACATCGATAGGAGCATGTATAATAGCTGTTACGAAATTCTGGGCTAAAATAATGGACATTAAAATCGAAAGTATGACCGTGAACTCACGAGGGCACATCAATCTGGGGGCTATTTTTGGAATCGACGATAACTTGCTAGCTGGATACGACAAGTTAGAACCAGTCGTTAGGATCAAGGCTGACGCTAGCGAAGAAAAAATTAACGAGCTAATGGCGAAAGTGTTCTCACATTGTCCTATTATTACTAATATGAGTGGTGCTTCCCCTATTACTCCAAAAGTACAAATTAGAACGTAATATAAAATCAATTCATTATTTTTTTTTTTGAGGTTATAGAATGCAAGAAGAATTAACACCTGAAGAAAAGCAACAATTAATCAAACAAAGAGAAGATAGTATAAAAGAAAATCTTAATAAGATAAGAAATAAACTTGTAGTTATATCTGGAAAAGGTGGAGTGGGAAAAACTACAGTATCGGTCAATTTAGCAACAAAATTAGCCAGTATGGGCTATAAAACGGGTATTTTAGATGTAGACATAACCGGTCCGAATGTAGTAAAAATGTTAGGTATTGATCCTACCCTTAAACCTAGAGTTGATCCCGATAAAAATCTATTTTATCCCATAATAGGACCAATAAACATAAAAGTAATGAGTATGGCTTTTTTGATCCCGAACCAAGATAGTCCTGTTGTATGGAGGGGACCTATTAAAATGACGGCTGTTCGACAGTTTTTAGGAGAGGCAGAATGGGGGGATTTAGATTTTTTAATTTGTGACTTGCCTCCGGGTACATCTGATGAGACTTTAGACATCTTACAATTAATACCTGACGAAAATGTTATTGTCGTTACGACTCCTCAAGAAGTGGCTCTTATGGATGCAAGAAAAACAATAAGTATGGCACAAAAAATGGAGAGAAAAGTTCTAGGAATCGTTGAGAACATGTCTGGTTTTAAGTGCTCTAAGTGTGGACACATGATTGATATTTTTGGTAGTGGGGGCGCCGAGAAGGCAGCTAAAGATTTTAACGTGAAACTATTAGGAAAAATCCCTTTTGAAACCGAAATAGGGCAACAAGGAGATATCGGCTTACCATTTACTCTAAAGTATCCAAATTCTAAAAGCTCTAAGAGCTTTAATAATATCACGAATGAAATTATTGAAATTTTAGAAAAAAGAACGGGTGATAAGATATAAAAGGAGACGAGCAAGACAAAAGCGATAAAAATCAAGTACCTGATCCATTTGACGCCTTCGTTAATCAATTGCAGCAAGAAATCATTCAAAACGAAATAATGGAATACAACGAATATATTGTAGATTTATTTCAACATCCTAAAAATTGGGGAAAACTTCCAGAAGAAGAAATATCCGTTTCCCAAAAATATTTGGGTCCATGTGGAGATACAATGAATTTCTTTTTAAAAATTCGAGATAATGTGATCGAAAAAGCTCAATTCATAACAGACGGTTGTGGTGCGTCAGTTGCGACTGGAAGTCAGACAACCTTGCTTATTGAAGGAAAAACTTTAATAGAAGCAAAAAATCTAAAACCTAGTGATATTGATCAGGCTTTAAGAGGATTACCAGATGATCATAAACACTGTGCGGAATTAGCAGTACGAACATTGCGACGAGCCATCGCTCAATACGAAAAAAAAAAATCCTAATAATCTAACATTTAAATAAAAATAAAACAACAATAAGAAATAATTTAAAGAGGTATAAAAAATGGTTATAGTAGCTATTCCCTCCAATGGTGATGGTGGGTTAAACGAGATGATGAATCAAAGATTTGGACGTTGTCCGAGCTTTACATTAGTGACTATTGAAGAAGGAAGCATTAAAGAAGTACGAGGCGTTCCTAACAATGCAGAAAATGCGATGGGAGGCGCAGGAATTCAAGCGGCTCAAATCGTTGGTAATAACGGAGTAAAAGAAGTTATTGTTGGACTTTTGGGTCCAAATGCCGTTCAAGCTCTTAAATCAATGAACTTGAAAATTTATCAAGCACCAAACGAACAAATGACCGTTAAAGAAGTGGTAGATCTTCATTTAAATGGCAAACTCGAACAAATCGACTCAGCAAATGTAGGTTCTCACACAGGTATGGGTGGTATGGGTCGTGGAATGGGCGGTGGCGGTCGTGGAATGGGCGGTGGCGGTCAAAGGCTTTAGAACAAGAGATAAATAATACACTTTCAATTATGTCTAATAAACCTATAGTTATTACCGTTACTGGGGGTAAAGGAGGTACGGGGAAAACTTTATGTGCTGTAAACATTGCAACCATGTTCAAAAACGATGGCAAGAAAGTCTTACTCGTGGACGGAGATGTCGAAAATCCAAACACTTATCTGCTTTTTGGAGGCAAATTACATAATAAGAGCGTTGTTAATTATTTTAAACCGCAAATAATCGAAGATAAATGCACGAAATGCGGAATTTGTGCTGAATATTGTGCGACTCATGCATTACTTTATCTTAACGATTCTGTACCCATACCAATGCTAACAGTTTGTTCTGGATGCAAGCTTTGTTATAAAATATGTCCGTCAGGGGCAATCCGGCCTGATTCTAAGATAATTGGATGGAAGTATCAAACACGAGCAAATTCGATTTCTCTTCTTATTGGTGAATTAAAGCCTTCCGAGGCACGTTCTGCAGCTATCGTTGAAAACCTTTTAAAAGATGTTTCTAGCATTATAGAGGAAAATTCAGATAAATTTGATATTATTATCTTAGATACTGCTCCAGGAGCACATTGTGATGTAGAATTATTGATAAATATGGCTGACTTAGTTATTCCTGTAACAGAACCAACAAAGTTTGGAGAATTAGATTTATTACGTATTGTTGATCTCATCAATCTTCTCAAAAAGGAATACAAGGTAATTGTAAATAGATCCTCATTATTGGGATTTAAAGACGAATTCCTTGAAAATTTATATAGTAAAAACATCACTGTTCTTGGAGATATTCCATTAGATGACGATGTTGTTAAATCTTACTGTCAAGGAGCACCTTTAATGGAAATCAAATCGAACTTTTCTAATGAAGGAGGTGCTTTTACTTCGTTTTTGAAAATTCACGAAAAATTAAAAGAATGGATTCACGAAAAAAATAATCGGTGTTAAATAAAGGTGAAACAACAATCAATAGCAGTCATATCTGGTAAAGGAGGTGTCGGAAAAACCTCACTTACAGCATCCTTGGTGAGTTTAGCTTCAAGAGAAGAAATTTTCCATCCAATCGTTCTTGATTGTGATGTTGATGCACCTAACTTAGCACTCATCATGCCTGCTATCAATGAAGCAGATATAAAAACGAGATCTACTTACACGACTCTCAAGGCAGAATTTTTGATTGAGAAATGCATTCATTGCAAGAATTGCGTCGATGAATCATTTTGCGAATTCAATGCCTTAAAATGGAACGATAATCTTGAAATTCCAATATTGGATTTTCTAGCGTGCGAAGGTTGTGGTGCGTGCAAGGTATTGTGTCCCGAACACGCCTTTAAGGTACTTCCTGTTAAAAGCGGGGAGATTATCACCTATAAAACTCAATTAAATAAACCATTTATATATGGCAAGACGAGATTAGGAAGTACGACTTCTGGAAAATTAGTATCAGAAATAAAAGAAGAAGCGAAAAATTTAGATGAATATAAGGAATCCAATTTAACTATTATTGACGGTCCGCCTGGAATTGGATGTCCCGTAATCGCTACAATAACTGGATTGGATTATGTGATTTTAATCACTGAGCCAACACCTTCGGGCTTGCATGATCTCCTTCGAGCCATTGAAGTGGTCCAGCAATTCAAGATACCTTTTGGAATTGTTATTAACAAGCACGATTTAAAAAGCTCCTTCCAAGAAGATTTTAATGTGTTCATAAAAGATACAGAATATGATGTAATCGGAAAGATTCCTTACGATTTATCAATTCCTAAAGCAATGTCTTTTGCCGAAGCAGTTATAGATCACGATCCAGAGTCAAAGGCAAGTATTGCCATTAAAGAAATTTATGAGAACTTAAAAATGATTTTGAGAATTGAATGAACTTTACTAAAAATCTATATATTTTTTAGAAATTTTTAATTTTATTAAATTAGGTTTATTAAATTATTAAATTATTTACTATGAATAATTATTATAATATTTATTTATTTTATAAAATTAAAATTAAAATACAAGGTTTAATTTGAATAATTAATAAAAAAAATAATTAAAACGCTAATAAGTGAAAAAAAATGGCAAGAATAATTGGCATACCATCGGTTGGTCCGGAATTATCAGATAATATCTCGGCTCATTTTGGACATTGCGAATATTTTATAGGCATTGAATTACTCGATGATAACAAGATTCAAAAAGCGTTTTCCTTGCAGAATATGGGACATTCGGGATGTATGGAACCTGTCATTAATATGAAAAATAGAAATGTTACTGACATGATTGTTGGTGGAATTGGTGGAAGGCCTTTTATGGGATTTTTACAACTAGGTATAAATTTATATCAAGGTGTAGAAGGGAGCATTAACCAAAATATCGAACTTTTGTTACAAGGAAAGCTAAAACCATTGGGGGGTCCGAGCTGTGGTGGTGGAGGACACGCCGAAGGTGCTCATTGTAATTAAGCGCTTTTTTTTATAATTTTTTTAAATTATTTCTTTTACTAAATAATAAACATTATCAGATTGACATTTAGGACAATCAACTTTATTTTCCTTTGAAGCGTTCTTATCTTCCCACTCGTGGTTGCAATCCAAGCACCCATAACCTAAAAAGGCTTTTCTGAAACTATAATTTCCCCCGTAAACCTTTATTGTTTTTCCTTCAATTAAGGCTTGGGTGAGTTTTTGATGCGCCCGCTCTAAAACGCGCGAAAAAGTGGGTTGACTTATGACCATTTTTTGAGCAGCATCTTGCTGATTAAGGTTAATATAATGCTTTAAACGTAAGGCTTCGAATTCAGCCATTGTTAAAACAACGCTTTCATCTGCTGGTTTAGTCTCTGAAAAGTATGAATTATTTGGTGGGTAAGTGACCCATCTTCTCCCAGCTCTTCTCCCCATTTCAACTCAAATCAAGTATTGTAATTGAACGATCTATGAATAATCATTCGATTTAAGAATTTTAAATCATTAAGATGTTAAAAATTTTATTTTAATATTAATTAAATAATCTGTCTTACTTAAAATAAAACAACAATATTCAAATAATCAACGCTGATTAGTAAAGTATTTATTTTTTTCTTCACTTTTAAGGTTATAAAATAGATCTCAGATTATTATGTCTCAACCAACAATTTCAAGGACCCTTTCAAAAGCGATTTTAAAACCCGAAGTACGCATTAAGCTAAAAATTTGGAATACTTACCTCACGGGCAAGCTAGTTCGCTTTGACAACTATATGAACCTCGTGGTAAAGGATGCAAAGGAAATATATTTCGGAAGGGGCGGAAAACGAAGCAAGGACTTGGGGACGGTAATGATCAGGGGTGCATCGATTATATTCATTGGACAAGACCGCGAAAAAATCATTCTATCATCCGAAATGGATAACGAGGATAAATTAATGCACCGACAAGAAATAGACGATTTTTAAGGAGTTGATTAGATGGGAAAAGGAACACCAAGTAAGGGAAAAAAAAACAAGGCCGCGTCGCATAAAACCTGTAGGAGATGTGGACATCATTCGTATCACAGATCGAAAGGAGAATGTGCGTATTGTGGTTTTGGAGTAACTGCGAAATTAAGACAACCTGGCTGGAGAAATAGATGCAGACCTTTTGATGGAAACAAGGGTTTTTACAGGTAATTTCAAAAGACTCAAAAAACATTATATACTATTTCTTTCAAAGATTTATTATCTTTCTAATAATTTGGTTGAAATAAGGTTTACTATTCCATGGTAATTCAATTTACATTCTCAGACCGATTACGAGAAAATTGGTTAGAACTAGTAAATCGTGGTTTCTTATTTCATCAAGATAGATTATTAATTCAAAGTACAGATACTAATACATTTATTCCATTTTTTAATAAAGAATTAAGATTAGATAGAAGTAAAACCAATGTTCCAAGTATTAAGCCCTTCATAAAGTTCCATTTTTCGTTTGGAGAAATAAAAGGCAAACCTTGTTTTACAGGTATTCTTAAATCAAAAGAATTCTTGAATAAGTTGGATTTAGACACAAATTCTCGACTTTCATTCGTCGATTTATGGGAATTGGCGTCCCTTGTCGATAAAAATACCTGGCAGGTGGCTTCAATTGCATTTGAACTCGTAGATTGGTATCAAAAATCGTTCTTTTGTGCTCGATGTGGTAGTAAAATGAGCTCAAGCTTAAAAGAATACGCAAAGAAATGCCCTTCATGCTATTATATAGATTATCCTCGCATTTCTCCTTCAATAATCGTTGCTGTGAGAAAGGAAAATAAGATACTGCTTGCTCACAACGCGAAGTTCCCTAATGATCTCTATAGCGTAATCGCAGGATTTGTCAATCCTGGAGAAGATCTCGAGGACGCGGTTAAGAGGGAAGTAAAAGAAGAGGTGGGAATAGATATAAAAAATATCAAATATGTTGCAAGTCAACCTTGGCCATTTCCCAACTCGTTAATGATCGGATTTATGGCAGATTATGAAAAGGGAGAAATCGTTCCGGATGGTCAAGAAATAACCTCTGCAAAATGGTTTGAAATCGAAGAAATACCATGGATTCCATCAAAAATTAGTATTGCACGCTATTTGATCGACCTATTCATTGAAGAAGTGAAAAAAAACGAATGAGTCTGCTTGCACTTCATAATACAATGATTGAGGCGTAAAAGTTATAATAGGTACCTCTCTTATTTTCTATCATACCACGATTAATTCATGCTAATGATTACTGAAAATATCGAAAAAATCACGGAAGAACTCGCTCGGCTAGAACAATTTGGGAGCGATATTATCGGGACTGTGATAGTTAACCGAAATGGACTTTTAATAACTTCCAACTTACCTTTAGACCTTGACGATCGCAAGTTTGGAGCAATGGCGGCCACAATCTACAACGGGATCGAAACAGCTGTAGAATCCTTTAAAAATCCCGAAATTAGGCACATCACGGTGGAATTTGAAAATTACCAAATAATCGTGTTAGGTATTGATAAGCATATGATTGTTGCGAGTTTATTGCATCTTGATATAAACCTCGGACTTATCCTAATAGAATTGGAAGAATTCATCCTAAAAATACGGGAAGAATAACCAAAAAAGAAAAGAAGAAAGGAAAAGAATTATGTTAACTGAAGACCAAAAAGCGCGTTATTCAAGACAAATCTTATCGCCTTCTATTGGAGAAAGCGGTCAAGAACGCTTGTCGGAAATTAAAGTGCTACAGATTGGCGCGGGAGGGTTAGGATCCCCTTTTGCGATGTATATGGTTGCTGCGGGAATTAAAGAGCTCACGATTATCGACGACGATGTTGTATCCTTATCGAACCTCCAAAGGCAAGTGCTCTACAAAGAACAACAAATAGGGAAACCTAAGGTAGATATGGCTAAGGAAACATTATCCACGCTTAATTCCACGGTAAATATACACGCTAACAAGGAATATATAGACGCTAATTCGATACAAAAATATCTAAAGAACAAGGATTTTATCGTGGATTGCAGCGACAACCTTGCCACGAAATTTTTGGTCAATCAGGTCGCCGTGGAACACGACATCAAGTGCGTGGTTGCAGGCATAAAGGATTTTTACGGGCAAATCATTACTATCAACCCGAAAAAAAGTGCATGTTATCAATGCGTTTTTTCGCCTCCAACGGAGAAGTCTAGTACTTCTAGTGGCCCACTACCGGTCATCGGGGTGACTCCAGGGATAATTGGTACGCTCGAAGCTCTTGAGGTCATAAAGACCGCTCTAGGTCTTCCCAATCTCGAAAACAAGTTATTAATGGTCAATCTCTTGGATATTTCCTTTAATGTAGTAGAAGTTGAAAAAGCTGATAAATGCATTTGTCGATAGTAGGACCAAGTTGTCATATTAAACTCGGATATTTTAAATACTCAAGGGATAATTCCTAAACTTTTCCAATGCTGCTCGGTAGGCAAGCAAGTTTTTCCATGGTGCATTTAAAATGTTATGACTTAGACCCGCTATATAGCCTCCACCGAACGCGGCATCCTGAACAC
>JAEOUI010000438.1 GCA_016839425.1 Promethearchaeota archaeon | reverse complement strand
TTTGGAGTTATTAAATCAAGAGCGTTTATTAAGGTTGTTTTTCCTGTATCTGTCTCACCCGTAACAGTTATGTTTTGCTTTTTTATTACACAAAAATATAAAAATGCAGCCATACGGGGGCTTAGCGTATTATTTTTCAGTAGATCTTGAATTGTGAATATATTTTTGTTTAATTTACGTATATCGAATCCAAATTTATTATTATGAATAGGTTCAAGGTCTACAGTAAATCTACAATGAAAATATTTGTTTTTTAAAACATATTTTAAAGAAGGATTACTATAATCCAATCTTTTTCCGCTATATATCCTTAAAAATGTTTTTAGTCGTTCAAGATCTGGGTGAGAAAGTTTAATTCCTGTGAGACATCTACCATATCTTTGATGATTAATATATATCTCGTCATCTGGAGCATCTAAAAACAACTCTTCGATAAAATCATCAATTAATAGGGGAAAAATCTTTTCAAAATTCAATTTTTTTAATGATACTAAAAAGGCCATATCAGCTATTTTATCGGGGGCTAAATTCTTGTATTTTGGTCTAATAAAATCTAAGGCTTTTTTTTTATAGACATCAATTAAATCGACAATGCCAACAATAGTTTGGAATTTTTGATCGTCAATGTTTCTAATTGTTTCTTCAATTATTTTTTCATAAAAGTTTTCTTCCGCTTTTGATTCATAAATGTGAGTAATACTATATATTTTTTGGACTTCTTCAAATGATTGAAAAATTTCTACTCTATATAATAAAACATTATATTTATCTAGTAAATTTTTATCAGAATCTATATAAAATTCTCTTGGTATGCTAATACTA
This sequence comes from Promethearchaeota archaeon, assembly GCA_016839425.1. Next base: position 18,403 of record JAEOUI010000438.1, on the reverse strand, counting down.
TTTTTTGTGATAAAATTAGTTGAAAAATAGCTTTCATAAAAGTTTTGAGACCCTCCAATATTATTTGTTAAGTAAATATTGTATTTCTTTATTATTTTAAGGCCTTCAAGTGCTTTTATTAGACTTAATAAGAGTTTTTGACGATAAAGAGCACAATCAACGCAATTCTGATTGTTTATGATCATTTTTTGAGATATATCATAACTTCTTTTTATAAATTCATAAAAGAATATTGGATCTAAAAATTGATTGTTTTTTAAAAGTTTAGCAGGAAATATGTTTTTACATTGAAATTCCTTATAATTACATTTATTTTTTTGATTATATATTTTTCGATAGGTTTTTTTTAAATTATGGACCTTTTTGTAGAACTCTAATAACTCTTTAATTTGTATGAGTGTAATGATTTCATTTTCAAATCCAATTGAAATATCTTGTATTTTTTTGAACCTATTTTCGAAAATAATACTCAAAATGCACGAAATGCAATAATTGCTTTTAAAAATGTTGTCTTTTTGCTCAGGACATTTATCACATTGAATCTTAAGATGAAAATTAGTCTTTCCATTAAGATCATAGAATTCTGATATTATAATTTTATTATTACTTAATAAAACCATTATTGATATTTCTATAGCTAGATTTTTAAACTACATATTTTCCTTCATATCCCTAAAAATTGCTCTTTAGAAGCCGTATGAAAAAATTTATTTATTTTGAATAATTTCCTTCCTTAAGTGATTAATTATGGCTCATCGAAAAAAACACGCACCAAGACACGGTTCTTTAGCTTTTCTTCCCAGAAAAAGAGCTTCTATTGAGAAAGGAAGAATAAGGCACTGGGGCGATTCTGAAGGAGAAAATTCATTCCAAGGATTTGCTGGTTTCAAGGCGGGAATGACACATATTACTTATATCGAAGATCAAAAATCAAGTCCATATTATGGAAAAGAGCTTATGAAACCTGTTACAATAATTGAGGTTCCACCTATGATACTTATAGGCATTAGAGTGTATAATAAGGACGAATATGGAAAATTTATTATAGGTGAAATATTTAGCAAGGAAGTTAATAATTATCTTGCTCGAAAAATTAATTTGCCTAATTTCGAAAAATACAACTTTAAAGAAGCTCAGAAAACGATTTCAGACAATCTAAATAAAACAAGTGAAATCAGGGGTATTTTTCAAACCCAACCTTACAAAACATCTATTCCAAGAAAAAAACCAGACATTATTGAGGTCAAACTTAGTACTGATGACCCGAAAGAAGGTTTAAAATTTGCTTCAAAAAAATTAGGAAAAGAGTTAAGGGCAAGGGATATATTAACTGAAGGGGAGCTTATTGATATTATCGCCGTTACAAAGGGAAAAGGATTTCAAGGTCCGGTAAAAAGACATGGTGTGAGAATACTTTCAAGAAAAAATAGTAAAATCAGGAGAGCCGTTGCGTGCATCGGTCCATGGCACCCAGCTAGAGTGTCATATACCATTGCTAGGCCTGGTCAACTCGGGTATCATCAAAGAACAGAATATAATAAAAGAATTATGAATATTGGTGAAAACGAAGAAGAAATCAATCCTAAAGGAGGATTCATTCGTTATGGAACTATTCAAGGGGATTACTTAATTGTTCTCGGATCAATACCAGGACCTAAAAAAAGACTTGTGAGAATCAGAAAATCTCTGAGACCTTCACATACTTTCACAATTCAATCTCCAGAAATAACATTTATTAGTAGAGAAAGCCAACAGAGAAAGTAGTGGGGATAATCTAATGGAAAAAAAGACAACAATATATAGTTTGGAAGCCAGTAAAAAGGAAACTATTGATCGGCCAAAAGTGTTCGATATAAAACCAAGGAAGGATCTTATCCAAAAAGCCAATCAATCGTCTCAAAGCAGAAAAAAACAAGCACAGGGGAGAGATCCCAAGGCGGGTTTAAGAAACACAGCCGTGAGTTGGGGTTCGGGACATGAATTATCTCGAGCTCCAAGATTAAAAGGATCTGGATATCCCACTGCCAGAAATGTAGGTCGTGTTCCCTTTGCTAAAGGAGGAAGGGCGGGCCACCCAATAAAAGTTGATAAAAAATTAGAAAAACGAATTAATAAAAAGACTAAAAAATTCGCATTAATCTCTGCTATTTCAGCTTCGGGAGATCGTATATGGGTTGAAAATAGAGGACATATAATCGAAAAAATCCCTGAAATTCCCTTAGTCGTAGATGATAAAATTCAAACAATAAAAAAGACTGATAAAATATATTCAATCTTAAGCGAATTTGGTTTGGAGCAAGAATTGTCTAAAATCAAGGAAAGTAAAAAAATAAGGGCAGGTAAGGGAAAAAGACGAGGAAGAAAATACAAACATCGAAAGGGGTTTTTAATAGTAATTAAAGACGATTTTGGAATTGTAAAAGCCTCAAGAAACATATCAGGGGCAGATATTGTAAAAATTGATAATTTATCAATCGATAATTTGGCTCCCGGAGGTCATCCAGGAAGATTAGTTTTATGGACTCAGTCTGCTTTTAATGAACTGAATAAATATGAGGGATTATTAAAATGAGAGATATATACAGTATGATCAAAAAACCTTTAGTTACTGAAAAAACATTCGATCTTATCGAAAAAGAAAATAAGTTGGTTTTCTTAGTTGACAAATCTGCCAATAAAAATACAATTAAAAGAGCAATAGAATCAATCCATAATGTTAAAGTAATTAGAATTAATACTTTAATTACTCCGCGAGGAGAGAAAAAAGCTTTCGTAAAGCTCCATCCAGATAATTCCGCTCAGGATATAGCAATAGATTTAGGAATATTCTAAATCTTATTATTAAATCTTTTTAACAGAATAATTTTTCTAACCTACCCATTTCAAGCTTATTTCCAAAAATTTCAAGATTAAGAAAATCGTTTTTATTAAATATTTTTACTTTATTCAATTGATTTATTTTTTCAATTTTTTGTAACTCTGTATAAACCGTATCAATGGGTACAAATATATATATTATATATTTAGTGGAATACTTTTTGAAATAATTGAACAATATTCTTGGTTCAAATTCAATAAAAGTGATAAATAGAATTTTGCGATCTATTAATAGTAAAATTTCATTAATACGATTAAATTTTATTTTCTTTTTATGCAAAATCTTTTCAAATTGAAAATTGAATATTTCAAGTTCATTACGATCTATTTTATTTATAATACCAAATATCTCTGAAATTTCTTCAAAAAACACATAATCTTCAAATATTTTATATCTCCACAAAGACAATCCAAATTTCTCAAGATTTATCTTCTTTTTTTGTAAAATATTAAAAGCAAAAAAATTATTTACATTATCCAAAAGTTGGTTCGAAAAATTTGATTTTTGGATTTCCATTATATGAGAATATACAAGAATTGAACCGATCAAATCAATTGCAAAATGAAATATAATATTGCATTCAATTTCTCTATTTAACAAGTATTCTTCAAGATTTTGAAGGTATAAGTCTTTTTTATTTGATGTGTCAAGATTTAAATTATACATATTAATACTAAAAGTATTTTGCTCCTCATTTAATATAATAGAGTTTGATTTGAGTGTAAGATTTGACCTAGAATCAAATTTTATAGTCCCAAAGTTTAAAAATTCATCTTCAAGATGATTAGAATTAAAAATTTCAATTAAATCTCTTTCTTTTTCCAATTTATTAAGAATAAAATTATGTATTTTAACAATCCGATCTTTTTCTTCATCTTCAAAACAAATTATGACTATTTTTTGATTTGATTTTATCTTTATCTTGATTTGGAGGGAAAAATATTTGATATATCTTTTTATTAAATATTCGTTCAATAAAGAAATAAAAGAGCCAAATTTAATAACTCGAATAATCATAAAACTCAAAAGTTTATTTTTATTTAAACTTTTGAAAAAAATCATATCTCCTTCAACAACATAAGAAAACAAGTTAAATTTGCTTTTCTTCATTAGTCATTATTTAAAATCGAAAAAATATATAAAAAGCCATCGTTTTGAAGAAAAGCTAAAAAAAATGTGTTTAAATATCTAGGAACAATAATTATGGTTGATATAAATTAAGGATATTTATAATGATTAGAAAAATATTATTTATTCAATCTTTCAGCATTGAACAAAGGCATTTAGGAAACGAGATTCTTGTTTGGGAAGTATATTTAGAAAATTATTTAAAATCAAAATTTCCATCATTAGAATTTGGATTAGTGTACCTTCCAATCGAATTTAATCTTGGGAATGTTTCTATAGTTTCATATAATGAAAGACAAAAATTTTACGATCAAATGTCTGGAATAATGTCAAACCTTGAGTTTGAAATAGGGGATGATACACTTATTGCCATTTCTGTAACAACTTCAGAACATTACTTATCAAGCAAGTTAATTGGTGAATTTTTTCAATCTTGTTATCCTAAATCCATCATAGTTTTTGGAGGTGCTCATATATCTGCTCGTCCTCTCGATTTTTTTTACAATAATTCCCCGGGTGATTATATTGTGATTGGAGAAGGCGAAGTAGTTTTATATGAACTCATCAAAAAGTCAATAAAAAAACAATCAAGACCAATTATTTTAAAAGAATCTTTTATTCTCGATTTAGGATCCCTTCCTGAACTCGATTTTAGTATATTTGATAAATATATCGACTATTTTTCACACTTGAGCATAAGTTTATCTAGAGGATGCCCTTTTAAATGCAATTTTTGCGTTGAAGATAAATTAGCCACAGGAAAACTCAAGCCATGGAGAACTTATAGTCCAAAAAGAGCTATTAAAGAAGTATCAAACATGATCCAATATGGAATGGAACACGGGATACAATTATTTGGTTTTTATGATCCAATTTTTGGCATGAATAAGAAATGGTTAGAAGACTTTCTAGATCTGTATAATTATGGTTCTACAATATCTACTTGGATTGAAACCAGATTAGATATTCTTAACAATACGATATTAAAAAAACTAATTGATAATAATTTCTATTCAATGTTTGGACTTGAATCCTATTCGAAAGATATGTTAGTAACTATGAATAAAACGAAGAATCCAAAATCCTATTTAGAGAAGTTTGAAGAGATATATGATTTTCATATAAAAAATGAGAGATTTTTTATGATAAATCTATTATTGAACCATCCTGGTGAAAACAGGGATACTTTAAACACAACATTTTCTAGGTTAGATGAAATGGTTATTAATGACGGAATTGATACAGGAACTTTAAATATTAGGTTCTATCATCACTTTCCAGGCACTCATATCTATAATAATTTTAATTATTTTCATGAACAATTTGGTTCTTATGTTTATTATCCTGAATGGTTTAAAAAAGAATCTCTATTGAGAAACGGCCCAACCTGCGTAAGACCATCAATTAATTATTCTTTAAGGGAGAGTTTTGTTCAATACACTGAGCGGTATATAAACCTATTAAATAATTCAAGGAACTTAAAAATGAGTAATAGATCAAAACTCTCATTTTTCGAATTATTAAACATTAAAACACAAATAAAAACACTAATTAGAAAGAAAAAAAGTATATTAAATTTTTTAAATCATAATGGAATTGAAATGACAGATCAAAGAAAAAAGAAAACTAAACTCAATTTATCATATTAATATCCTAATTTGTCATTGACCCATCGTTTTCCCACAAATAATCGAAAGATTTAAATATAAAATTCAAGTATATATATGTGCATCACGGGAATTATTTGATTTATCACGATAGTTTATTCTATCTAAAGGGTTTCGTTGAGTCAATAATTAAAATAATTAAATATAAAAGGTAAAATAAATGGCAACCGATTCTGATAACGAATATTTATTGAATTATTGTCTAGAATGTGGAGGAAAAATCATTTCTATCCAAGAGAAAGGCGAGATAGTATGTGGACAATGTGGACTTGTAATCAGTGAAAGAGCTTTAGACATGTCTCATAGTGGAAAAAGAGCTTTCACAAAACAAGAAAAAGAAAAAAGAGAAAGAACGGGCTCTCCAATATCAATCTTATTACCTGATTTAGGTTTAAGTACAATCATCCCAAAAGAAAATATAAAAAATCCTGATTTAAAAAGAGCTGCAAAATGGAATTCTCGCATGTCTTGGGACAAGAGAAATATGCTTATAGCTACTACAGAGCTTAAAAGAATTGGAAGTAATTTAAATCTCCCAAACCATATAAAGAAGGCAGCTATTCGATTATATATAGAAGCTTTTAAAAAGAAATTATTAAGAGGTAGGTCTATTAATGGAATGGTCGCCGCATGTTTGTATTTTGCATGTAGAGAAAAAAAAAATTCCAAGAACGCTTCAAGAAATTCTCGAAGAGACCTCTGTTAATGCAAAAGATGTAAGAAGATGCTACAGGACATTAATAAAAGAATTAAATTTAAAAGTACCCTCAACTAATCCAATATCTCTCATTCCACGATACATCGCAGAATTAAATTTAGATACAGAAGATGAAAAAACTACAATTAAAATTTTAAATTCTTTTATTTCAAAATTCTCGACTAGTGGGAAAGATCCTAAAGGTTTATGTGCGGGATCACTTTATTTAGCATGTAAAATTAGAGGAAAAAGAATCAGCCAAAAAGATATTGCATTATTAGTAGGAGTGACAGAAGTTACTCTTCGTTCTAGATATAAAGAGTTAATTACTAAGCTGAATGTAAAAGTTTAACTTATTTTTTATTTTTTATTTTCTTTATCTCTTTCAAATAGTAATTTTATGAAATCAGGAAGAGTTATCATATAACCTTGAGCGTTTGGTAATTGCTTTTTAATTCTTAAAAATAATTGAGCGTAATGATGTGCCCTTTCTTTCTGGTCTAGGACATCGTTTCGAGTTTGTTCTCGTATCTTTTCAACTGGCCTTCCTTTCATAACATTTCGGGCAGGTATCACTAATCCAGGAGGTACTTCACTATCGTTTAAAATTATGGCACCTTCTCCTATCGAAGTTTCCTCGTGCAATATAGCTCCTTCGAAAATTTGAACATAATCTTCTAAAAAACACCCTAAAATTGTTACTCCAGTTTCTAAAATACAATACCTCCCTATGTGAATAGAACTTTTTTGCGTACGTGTTAACAATGTGACTCCATCGAAGATCGTAGTGTATTCATCAATAATGATTGGAGCATTTTCTCCTCTTATAATGGTGCCAGGCCATACAATTACATTATCGTGAATTTTTACATTGCCCATAATCGTTGCCGCAGGGCTCACATAAGCGTTTTCACTTATTTCTGGTTTTTTTCCATTGATTTCAATTAATGCCATAGTTCATAACTTGATAATTTTTCTGATATAGTATAAATCTAAGTATTATTACATTAAATTTAACGCTTAGATGCATTAAAATTATTACACATATAATAATACAAATATCATTTAAATTTTTATAAATTTGAAGAATCTTTAATGGGATTTATTGATTTGTTTAAATAAAATTCTATGTAAGGAAATTCTAGACTTAAAATCTTTTCTAGGCGATTGAAAGTTAACATACTTATTTCGTAAAATGGTATTTCTACTAATATTAAACCAACATCAGAAGCAAACTCAGCACTAAAATAATCTATATTACAAGTTAATAAGCATTGACATCCTTCTTTTGTGGTTCGTTTTATGTCGTCAATTGAACATATTTCTCCACCTATAACATTAATGTTCTTTATCACTCTCGAATTATCTCCAACATAGCGAATATTACCAACATCTAAATTATTTTTTATTCTATTTATAAGATCTTCTAGCTTAAATTCATTTGATTGATTAGGATATTTTTTTGGTGAGCATATTCTTCCGATGGGTATATTAAAGCCTTTATATCCTAATTTTTCATAATTTCTATCCTTTTGAAGATATAAAATATCAACCAGCGTGTCAGATATTCCTCCACTAGCTGCTATAAATGAAGATCCTAATATAAAAATTGATAAGGGGTATTTTGAAATCAGTTTGAGTTTATTTATTAGGTGAGTTTCAAAATTATTTATAGCCTTTTCAATTAAACCAAACATTGATATTATTAGAGAGAATTTATTGATTACAGCATAATGGATCGCATTTAAGCTTAAATTAACAGTTAATAAAACTTTTTTAATATTTGAAGAATTTCCACTACTATATTGAATTCCATAAAATTCGTTTTCCAGAATAAATATTTTTGGAAAATAGGAATTTTCTAATATAGAGACAATATAATTGAGTTCCATGATAAACAAATTCTAAAAGAATCACTCAATTATTAATAATAAGTCTGTTTAAATTTTTTAGTCTAACAAAGATGTGATAGTAATTGAAAGATGAAAATTGTATTTTCTGTAAAATTGTGAGAAATGAAATACCTTCGAAAAAAGTATTTGAAAACGATAAATTCTTAGCGTTTTTAGATATTTTTCCTATATTAAAAGGCCATACAATAGTAATTCCAAAAGAGCATTTTCAAAATATTGAAGATATTGATGATTCAACTCTTTCAGAATTATTTATACTAGTTAAAAAAATCGCCATATCTATTCACAAATCATTAAATCTTGAAGGCTATAACATACTTCAAAATAATTTTAAGGCTGCTGGTCAAGAAATAAACCATATTCACATACATATAATACCAAGAATATTAAATGACAAGAGATTTAGCATAAAAATCCCCCGAAATCAAGCTACTGAGCAAGAACTTGATCTAATTTTAAAATCAATCAGCAAACTTAAATAAAATAATTAAACAAATAGAGTTCTTTAAATAATTTATTTGAAAATTAATCCCATGAAGTTAAAGAATAATATCATATTCTTAAAAAATAAAATTAAAGAATTTTTTAAAGACAATTTTGGAGGAAGTATGGTAGAATACGCTCTTTTAATAGGGTTTGCATTGTTTCTTTTTTTCATAATAGTAGGAGTTATAACTTCCTTACTTAATTGGACTGTTGACCAATCTACGGGACTTTTTGATCTTCTAGGATGAATTTTGCTCTACTTTAATGATAAAATTTTTGTATCTTTTGATTCCAAATTTTTCGCTCCATATATGGAAGTTATTGATTATAAATTTCCTGTCTAAGCCAATATCTTCTATGAATTCATCAAATGGAATTCTGTCAGCCCCCTTTAAAATTATACTTAATCTCTTTTCGATTTGTTCTTCATCGGGGGGGTATAATTCGCGTTTTTTAGCTCTTAATGTTTCTAATAGATCATCAAATCTCCTATAATAAAAAAAATGATCTATGATATTACTAATGACCGCAGCAGGTGTATTACCAAAAACCCCTACGAGTTCATCTACTAAATTCATACTGATGTTACTTAAGGTTACAGTCGTTCGTTTCACTTTTTCGGTAGCTTCGGTCATATCTTATTTTATTTTTTTTTTTTTTAATTCAACAAAATTTGAATGGAAAAATAGATTAAAAAATCTTGTGCATATTTATGTTAATAAGTCATAAATAAGCATCTTTAAATATTTTATTTTTGTTATATTTAGTAAGAACCCTTAAACAGGTTCAAAATTTAAATTGTCGATAATATGTCGAACATTAATAGAGGAATAAAAATGGCTGATAATGCAATAATAGAGAAATTTTCAACTTATAGAGATTTTTTATCTCCAATACAAAATAATTTAATAAAGATATTAGAAAAAAGCGGTCCAATGACTCGTAGACAACTTGTGAGCGAATTACAAACAGCTCGAACTACTATTTATGACAATCTTCTAAAACTTCAAAAATTAAAACAAATAGAAAAATTCAGTCGTAATAATGGTAAAAGAGGCCGTCCTTTAGTATTTTGGAGACTTAAATAGATAATATTTTTTTATTATTTTTTTTCTAAATATTAATTAATTAATAAGAAGTAGTGGCACTGCATTTTTTCCACTGGAATAATTTATATTATAGCACATAAACATATTCTAGTATAAATATATAATAGCACCTTCATGCATTAAATCTTAATTTAATTTTAAAATTAATTATTATCCATTTAATTCTTATTTATATCCTAATATAAAAACAAATATTCCAGTGGAAAAAATGCAGTGCCAAAATATCGTAGAAACTTATAAAAATTGGAAAATAATACAATATTAACAATTAAAAAAATATCATAAGGAAACGAAAAATGGTATCGTATAAAGATTTGGGTTTAGTTAATACTAAAAAAATGTTTCAAGTTGCTCAAGAAAGGAAGTTTGCCGTTCCAGGTTATAATATTAATAATTTAGAACAATTACAAGCAATTATTAGAGGATGTGGCGAATCTGAATCTCCAGTAATAATACAAATTAGCCAGGGCGCTAGAGAATATGCAAACCAAACAATGCTAAGATATTTAGCTCAAGGAGGAGTTCAAATGGCCAGCGAACTTGGATATGAGTTCCCTATTTGCTTGCATCTAGATCATGGAAATTCCTTCGAGTTATGTAAGTCGTGTATTGATAATGGATTTTCAAGTGTAATGTATGACGGAAGTAGCCTTGAATACGAAGAAAATATTAAAATAACAAAACAGGTTGTCGAATACGCTCACGAGAGAGATGTAAGCGTAGAAGCTGAATTAGGTGTACTTGCTGGAATTGAAGAGCATGTTCAATCTGATGTTCACCATTATACTCAACCTGAACAAGTGGAAGATTTTGTAAAAAGAACTGGTTGTGATTCATTAGCAATCTCAATAGGTACATCCCATGGTGCTTATAAATTCAAGGTTGAAAAAGAAGAAGATATTCCTGAATTAAGGTTTGATATCTTAGAAGAAGTGAGAAAACGATTAGGAAATTTTCCAATCGTATTACATGGTTCATCGTCGGTCTTGAAAGAATATGTAGATATGATTAATTCCCATGGTGGTGCTTTGGAAAAAGCTTTTGGAATTCCAGAAGAGCAACTCAGAAAAGCTACTCAATATGGAGTAAGTAAAATTAACATTGATACTGATGGAAGATTAGTTGTTACTGCAATTGTACGAAAAATTCTTTCTGAAAATCCAAAAGAATTCGATCCCAGAAAATATCTTGGCCCTGCTCGAGAAGAATTAATTAAAATGATAATTAGAAAGAATAAAGAAGTCCTTGGTTCAGCCGGTCAAGCAAAATACATCTGAACTTTGTTATTAAATAATTATTTTGGAATATAATAATATTCCTTGATTCTTTTTTGATAATCGTCCTTATTACTACCAATCTTGTTCACGCGTGGTCTTTTAGTGATAGTATCTCTCCTAAATGTAATATTCATCATTTCTAAGAAGAGATTAAATCCTTCTCGTAAATTTTGAGGTGCCAATGCCTTCCCTTCTAATCCTGGAGTTCCTTTGAAAACTAAAATAGAATCGGCAATAAAATCCTGCGTTATGATATCGTGTTCAACAACAAAGGCGGCCTTCTTCAGTTCTTCTATTGATTTCCTTATTAATTGAGCAACCCTTAATCTCATTTCAACATCCAAAAAGGCTGAGGGTTCATCCAATAAATACACATCGGCTTCTGTTGATAAGCAATCAGCAATAGCAACTCGTTGTAATTCGCCCCCACTTAGATCCGAAATATTTCGATCACTAATGTTTTCCAAATTCAAGTTATTGATCAATCTTTTTTTATATGATTGGCTAAGATGACTGGCAAATTGAATTTTTAATATATATTTTGACACTAGTGATAATGGATCTAAAGTGATATATTGTGGTTTTATAGAAACTTTTATTCTATTATCTTGCTCATAACTTTTTTCAAGTTCAGAACTAGTTTTAATTTTGTTTGCAATCATTTCTATAAAAGTTGATTTACCTATACCATTAGGACCAAGGATCCCAATTATTTCTCCAGCGTGTATTTCACTACCAGAAACTTCCAAATGAAAATTTCCTAAATTTTTCTCCATATTTTCATAAGAAAAAATTACATTTCCAATGTCATATAAAGATTCTAGAGGAGGTCTTTCGTGGAATTTTATTGGAATGTCCCTAAACCTAATATTTTCGTCCTTTAAATAACCATTGAGATATATGTTTATTCCCACTCTAACGCCTTGGGGATGGGAGATTATTCCATATACTCCTGGTACACCATATAATACTGATACATAATCACTTAAATAATCCAAGATTGCTAAGTCGTGCTCGACAACTATTACAATTTTGTTTCTTTCCGCTAGAGTTCTTATTAATTTTGCCATATTTATTCTCTCGCTAACATCAAGATACGAACTTGGCTCATCAATGAGATATACATCTCCGTCTTTTAAATACGCTGCAACGATCGCCACTCTCTGTAATTCTCCTCCAGATAACACAGAAATCTCTCTATCGAGTAATTTTGTCAAATTTAGTTGTGCAGCAATGGAATCTAATTTCCCATCCGTATCATTTTTACTCAAGAGATCTACGACCCTACCCGAAACGAACTTTGGAATTGCTGTAATATCTTGTGGTTTATGGATAATTTGAATTTTATTTTCCTTTAAATCAATAAAATATTGTTGTAATTCAGATCCCTTGAAGAATGAGATAATTTCATCATCATTTGGAGCATTTTCATCAAATCTACCTAGATTAAGCTTAATATCTCCTGAGAGTACTTTTAACATTGTACTTTTTCCGACTCCATTTTGACCAATTAATCCCAAGACTTTTCCCTTCTTGGGAATTGCCATTCGAAATAAAGAAAATTGATCCTGACCGTAACGATATGTTACTTGATTCTTCAATTGATCGGGAAGATTTACAATACTAATAGCCTTAGTTGGACATTTTTTCACGCATATGCCACATCCAGAACACAAATTTTCAACTATTTCTGCTTTGTTAATTTCTTCGTTAAGTACTACAGTTTTGTCTCCCGTTCTAACTCTAGGACAATATTTAATACACGGTTTCTCTCCAAAGGGGCTACATTTATCTGGTTTGCATAGATCCTTATCAAGAACAGCTATTCTCATAATACATTCACTAAATAAATAAATACAAAATGATAAATAATTTTTTTCATTTTCTATCATAATTAGAAGCTTAATTGGAGAAAAATTTAGTTGAATCAAGTTATTTCTGACCACTGGCTAGAAGATATCGTTCAAAAACTACTCGAAAAAAATTTGGAACAGATTACCCTCGCAACGGGAAAAACCCCATCAGGACACATTCATGTTGGTATATTAAGAGAAATAATCATTTCTGATTCCATCAGAAGGATACTCAAAACGAAAAACAAGAAAGTTAAATCATATTTATTTTTTGATAGTCTAGATGCTGCAAAAAGATTTCCAGCTTATATCCCAAAAGAATTTCAAGTAAAACATCGTGGAAAACCCTTTGCTTTAATTCCTTGTCCATTTGAAGATTGTAAATGCGAAAGCTACGCTAAACATTTTGGAAACGAACTTCTATCAACATTTGATGATTTTGGGATTAAAATTGATATTGTTTGGTCTCATGAATTGTATAAAACAAAACAAATGCAAGATCAAATCAAAATAGCGTTGGATAATACTGATGAGATCAAGGAAATCATTAAGAAATATATTTTACCTACTTTAGATGACGAAAAAAAAGAAAGATTTCTAGAAATGCAAGAAGATTGGATGCCAGTAATGGCAATATGCGAAAAATGCGATAGGATACAAAATGTTAGTAAAGATGGAACTATTGAACCCAATCGGGTAAAAAAATATCACAAAAAAGAACAATTTGTGGATTATACTTGTGCTGCGTGTCATCACGATGGTAAATTATCGATATATAGTGGTCGGTTAAAATTGAATTGGCGCGTTGATTGGCCCGCAAAATGGTCGCTTTTTAAAACTTCCTGCGAACCAGCTGGTAAAGACCACGCCGTAAAAGGCGGTGCTTACGACACAGGATTAGAGATAAGTCAAAAAATCTTTGGATACGAGGGTCCAATACGGGTACCTTATGAATGGCTTCGTTTAGGGGATAAAGATATGAAAACATCAAAAGGAATTGTTTTTACACCTAAAAGATACTTGGAACTCGCTGACCCAGAGCTTTTTAGAATGCTCATACTAAGGACAAATCCAATGAAGCATATATCTCTAAGAATTGAAGAGATCCCTCAATATTATGATTTTTATGAGAAAATGGAAAATATTTATTATGGTTTGGAATCCGTAGAATCAAAAGAAGAAACTGATACATTAAAATATATATATCCTCTCGTGAAAGTAGAAAAAATTAATAAGAAAAAAGGAATTTCTATACCTTTTAAAATTCTAAGTTTTCTTTCGCAGCTTCAAAATATCTTAAGCACGGATGTGTTGTACTCTAAGTTTTTATCCATAATTGATCCTAAATATGATGAAAAAGTTCCTTCAATCAACGAATTTGAATATCTTTTAAAGAGAACCAAACAATGGATTGACGAAGTAAAAAAAATAATTGACAACGAAAAAGATGAAAAACAAAAAAGAACGCTCAAGCAAAAAATTACGATATTTGAAATTCAAGAAACCTTAAGTAAAAATCTCATTCAGGAACTGAGTTCGGAACAAATTGAAGGATTGAGATTATTACATCAATTCCTCCTTGAAAACGATAAATTGGATGAGGAGTTACTTCAAAATAAGATATTCACAATCGCTAAAGAAGAATTAAGAATAAAGCCACAACAGCTTTTTGAGGCAATTTATAAAATCATATTAGGTAAGAAATTTGGGCCTAAATTAGGACCATTTCTTATTTTATTAGATAAAGAGTGGGTGCTCAAACGATTATCGCTACATTAACAAATTTTAATTTTTATCTATAGTAGTTTCTGTTTTGTTCTTATTTTTCCTGAACCGGCTTAGGAACTTTTTCTTTTTATTTTCCTGAAGAAATTTATAACATTCAGGACAATGCCAAATTGATTCGTCAATCATTTTATTGCATCTCTTGCAATGGCGATGCGGATCAATGTATTCTTCCGTGCTTTTTGATTTGTGTCTATCGAATTTACTCAATTTATTCACAGTTCTATAAATATATTAGTAAGATAGATAATAGTGAAAGGTATTTAGATTTTACCAACGATTTATATGATTTTTTCGCATTCTTTATTTATGACTTTTATAGTCGCGTTGAAATCTCCCCACCAATCTTGCCCTTGTTGCGAAACTAGCATTGGATCAACCTTCCTCGAATCTAAACACCTAATTTCTTCTTTATGTGCTTTAATTTTATCTTTCCAAATTTGAGAAAAGATCCCTGATAGGTTTATCTTAACTTTTCCAATTAGTTCTTCATAGGGAACACTCACATCAGCAGATTTTTGAATTTTTTGCAATTGTTCAAATTTGATCTTTTCCTTTGCCTTGTTCAAATCGCTACAATTAATACCAATTGAAAAAGCTTCTTCATTTCCATACTTACAATGCTTTTGAATGTCACAACTGGAACAATATTTATTAAAACTTATCACAAAATCTTGTAAACCTACGATAGAGTAATTTAGTACTTCGGGCATTTGATTCACATCTTAATTGATAATTAAGAGTATATTATAGTTCCTTTTAAAATTTAGGAACGAGATGTGAAAAAATTTTTTAAGTATCTTTTATTAACAATATTCAATCTAGTTTTAAATGAAACTGATATAATTTCTAATAAATCAACGGGAGAGATGCTTGGGAGAGAAGTATTCCCTGTTCGGGAATTCTCTTCTATGGCTTAGCCTGGTATAGCGCACGGCTGATAACCGTGAGGTCGGGGGTTCGAAGCCCCCCTTTCCCACCATCAATTTATTTTCTTTGTTTTAAGGTTTCTTCTGGTTTAAATCCTTTTTTTTAAAGAAATTATTATGCTAATAATTACGATTTTTTTAACATTTTTTTTTTTAGTGGTTACTTCATTTATTTTGAATAGACTTTCTAGAGAGAGAAGAGGATTCCCCATAAAAAGGGTTGTGAGGGATTGGATAGTAAAAACAAGAGGTAATCATCTAAGGATTCGAAAGGGGCTAAAGATAGTTGGATTGTCCAGTTTAATAGGTTTATATTCATTTGGTTGCTACAATATAGCTAATCGAATAACATTTATTAGATTTCCAAATGGAGATTATAAATGGATAAATACAAATGGGGAGCAATATCTTTACTTAAAAGCGGAGGATCACTATAGTTTGGGATATTTGATGGGGAGAGCACTTGCAAGTGAAATATGGGAATTGAAGACAATTCTGCTTTTTCAATCTGTTATGACAGGTAGGAACTATTTTGATGCGATCTCAATAGGAAGATCCTTTCTTCCGTTCATTCCTGAGAAATATCAGCAAGAAATTTTAGGAATCAGTGATGGTGCTACTGCGGGGCAAGGATTATATGTGTCCTTTGATGATATTCTTTTGCAAACATTGTTTTTCGAGATATTATATGGACAAAAGTTCTTAGATGTCGGGGGTGGATGCACGACTTTTATCGCAAAAAATAATGATTCCATAATTGGAGGGCAAAACATAGATTTATTTAATATCATTGGGCAGTTTGGAACCTTTATTTTACTTGAATTGAGTGATGAGACAAAAATCTTTTGTTATGCCATTGGAGCAGGAATTCTACCAATTGCAAAGGGTAATAATAATATATCGACCATGCTTAACCTAGTAGAGTTAAAGGACAAGGCTCCTATTTGTAGGCCTCTTTTTGTATCAATGAGAGAATCTTTTAGGGGAAACTCAAGTTTATATGATTTTAATCGAACTTTTTTTTCTGAGGGTAAAACTCCTTATGGTATGAATTTGATCGTTTCAGATGGACAGGATTTTCTTGGGATTCAATCTAATGGTAATAATCAGAGCTATTTTGAGGGAAATGATCTTGTCTTTTCGAATACTTTTCTTGATGCATATTGGCAAGAAGACTTAAAAGACGAGAATTATTCCAAGGACAGGCAATTGTATGGAGAATCTGAACTATCTGGGTCATTAATAGATGGATATTTCTCTTCATCTGAATTAACAGAAATTTTAGGTGATAAAACATTAATATGCCGAGAAAGTCAGGGGTTGTTGGAAACAAGCACGGTCGCCTTCTTAACGAGGGACAGGTTTGGTTTAGGAAATATTAATGGTGCTATTGGGGATAATCCATTTTAATTTTCTATTATTTTTTTTATCAAGAGCCATGCATAAGATAGATAACTTGAAAGAGAGTAAATTTAAATAAGGACTTTAAAAAATATTAGACAAGAAATATATTCAATTCAAACCCATCCAAATAATAGATAATACATTCAAATAGGTGGATTGTATATGTTAATGTTCTGATAAATTTTTCTGTAAAAATCACCATGTAAACTAATAGAATTATAATAAATATAATAGGATTTTAAATAAAATAAAGGAAAACAAGTGTTTGATAACCATTTTATGTTATTTTTTATATGTATTTTGGAGTAATTAATAAACCTATAAAGATCAAAATGAATATTACTAAATCAACGAGTTCACTAAGAAATATGTATGAAGCAGTTAGCCCAAGCATTGTTTGAGCAAGTGGACGGAGTAATTGAGAGCCAAGGTAAAGGAAAAATGCTACGCAAAGAAGGAGGGAATGTACTTGGTTTAAAAGCTTATTCTTGTAAGTAAAAGCGAATATGATGGCCATAATTAATATTGAGGGGATAACGATTGCAGGTAATATATATCTAGATGAATTTACATCTAAAAATAATATTATTGCTAATAGCTCAATGACGATAATTATGGATAAGATGATATATTTTAGTTTATTGCGATACTTCCTCGAATTGAGACGCTCTTTGTCTTTATAGGACGCAAGAATGTATAGAATAACTTCTAAGCTGAGGGCATATAAAGGTATGAGCGTGAGAATTGCGACAATATAGCGAATTTTATAAATCAGCGTGAATGTTTCGGGCGAAGCTGTAAAGTACATCAGGTTATAGAGCATATCGAGAGCTTTTCCAAACACTAGTATAGTAAAAAAGATTCCAAATAGGAATGGAATATCACTATAAAATTGCTTTTCTGCTTTAAGCCATCGGTTAAACATAATGGAAGACATAAATATCAGCACGGCCATCCGAAGGCAGATAATTAAAACCACGAAAAATCCTCCTTGAATGGTTTCATAAGCTAGTATTATTGGATCGAGGTTAATTATATACAGAAAAGATACTAGAATAAATAAAATTATATATGGAAGTAAAATAGCTGTTTTCTTTTTTGTGATTGAATTCATATAATATTTTCAAAAAAAACTGTTTTAAACCACACAGTTCGAAGCTGAAAATTGCCAATAAAGAGTAAATTCATTTTTCACTCATTTTTTTATTTATTAAAACTAATAGTTCCTGAAAATCAAGATTAATTATTTCTTCTACACCACTTACATCAATTCCAAA
>JAEOUI010000437.1 GCA_016839425.1 Promethearchaeota archaeon | reverse complement strand
TATACTTTTCAAATTTCCCACATTCTCTTATTACTGGAAAGAAAAACACGCTCTTACTTACAGCAAACATTCCTAAAGAATTAGAGTATAAATTTGAAGAAGCATTTGAAGGAGAAATTGAATTGAAAAAAATAAAAGAAGAACTCGCTCAGGCACCTCTATGCGTGATTCCTGAGTTCTTGTCTTTATACGAAGATCTAAATCAAGAACTCATAGAAGATTCAAGAAAAGAAATGAAAAAAATCGAATAAAATATTACAATTAATTCGATATTCAAAAATTTATAAATCCGATTGTTTTATATCTTATTAAATCTTGGAACTAAATAGAATATGAATTAAGACGAAATTGGAAAAAAAATTAATCTTGTATATCTTCAGGTGAAATCCAAAAAAAATGGTTTTAGAATGGACAATTGAAGTTATTTTTGATCTAATAGTTGCTGTTTTTGCATTATGTTCTGGCGTAATGATGTTTATATTTAAGGATACTAGGGAAATAAAATCGCTTCAATTAGTTGGTATCAGCCTTATATTTAATTTTATTTCGCATATTTTTGAAGCCTTGGCCGTTTTATGGCTTAATTTTTATCTATATTCTGGATATTCAATTATAATCTTTTTTAGCTTAGGATTTTTTGTTGCTGGTTTCAATCATATCTCCAAAGAAACTTATATATCCAAAAGCCTACTTTTTATAGCTAGTCTTGGTATTTTGCATATCTATCTCTCGCTTCAATTAAACTTATATACTATTATTGACGATTACGGTTTTCCTGTAATAAATTGGACGGGTTTATTATTTGTAACAGGTCATATTATATATATAATGGCTAGCGTTTACGTGGTCATCTGGGGTGTTAAAACCCTTTTAAATTCTCCCTTTGTCGTCAAACGAGGTGTTATATGGTTTAACATTGGAATCTTAATTTACACAATCACGATTACAATTACTTATCTTTTATCGCTATTTATCAATCCCGCTATAGCTTGCTTGATTGATGACATATTTGGAGGAGCACTAATAATTTTTATTTATTCTGTTACACGCCAACCAAAATTACTTTATATTTTACCGTTTACAATTTATAGAATAATGGTAAGAGATAAAGACGGAGATCCTTTATTTGATCACGACTGGTCTGCATTTTACGATAAAGAAATGAATATATTCGCGGGTTTTTTAAACGCCATGAAATTAATGAGCGAAAAAATATTAAATATTGGAGAACCCGTTGAAATTAAATTAGAAAAGGGTTTATTAATTATTCAAGAATCATACTCGATAACTACAGGTTTAGTAACATCAAAATCATCAAAATTATTAAGAAAAAATTTGCTAAATTTCACGTTAGCTTTTGAAGAAATGTTCCAACACCCTTTAAACAAGTCAATAAAAGATCAGAATGCTTATATAAAAGCTTATGAACTGATAGACCGATTTTTTTCGAATTTTGCTCATAAATTATTAATGAATAAAAAAAATCATCTTCTCATTGCACCCGAAATCCCCTTGGAATTAGAGCACGATCTTAAAAGCAAAATGACAGGTGACTTAGAATATCAATCGATAAAATATGAATTGTTAAAAACTTCTGATGATATTGTTACCGATTATTTTAACTTATACGACGAATTAACGCAAGGAACTTTTGAAGGAAAAAAAGACGAAATAAAAATACTTGATAATAAGAAAAATAATAGCGAAACATAAAACTTAAAAAGGAATTGCGAAAAAATTATATTAGAGAAAAATCTATAAATTAAACATTTTCCTTTAAAGAAGCGAAATCATCCCATCCTTCGCTGATTATTTGATAGTTAGGATTCAAAAAAAAAAATGTCGTTAAATTTTACTATTGAAGTTATCTTTGATTTGATCGTGAGTATTTTTACCTTGATTTCATCAATATATATTTATTTCTTGAAAGATATAAGAAAAATTAAATCCTTAGTATGGATTAGCGTAAATTTAATCATTACATCAGCTTCATATCTCTGTCAGGCAATAGCAATACTTGATTTAAATTATTTTTTTCACGCAATTCACTCTATTGGTATTTTCTTTAACATTTTAATATTTATAGTTGGATTCAATTACATTACAAAGGAATCTTATTTGTCCCCAAGCGTTCTTTTCGTTGTCTGTATTGGAATTTTATATCTATTTTTTTCTTTTCAATGGCAATATTACGAAATTATTCCAGATTATGGATTTCCTGTTATAGCGATTACGGGTTTGTTATTATTAACTTGGAATTTACTAATGGTTATGATTACTTTAAATGTAATAATTTGGGGGCTTAAAATAAGAAAATATATTCCATTAACGATGAAAAGAGACGCTCAAATTTTTGTCATTGGAGTTGCGTTATATTCAAGCGTAATGGGCATACTCTTCCTGCTCTCAGTGCTTCTAGATCCCGCGATTATTTATCTTACCGATGATATTTTTGGAGCAGCCATCATTGGATTATGTTGTTTCATCATAATTCAACCCAAATTACTCTATACATTACCTTTTACTATTTATAGAATTATCGTAAAAGATAAAGATGGAAATCCATTATTCGAACACGATTGGTCTATTTTTGAAGAAAAGGAAATGAAGATCTTTGCTGGATTTCTAAATGCAATGAAATTAATGAGCGAAAAAGTTTTAAAAATTGGCGATCCTGTTGAAATTAAGCTTGAAAAGGGTATTCTCATAATACAAGACTCAAAATTAATTACTGTTGGGCTAGTTGCTTCAAGATCTTCTAGATTTTTGCGCGAAACTTTAACAAAGTTCACAAATAAATTCGAAGAAAAATTTATTAAACTTCTTGTTGAGAAGATTGATGATACAAATCAATATATTTCAGCCTACGAGCTAATTCAATTGTTTTTTTCAAATTTTGCTTATAAATTACTAATAAATCGAAAAAGTCCCTTAATGTTAGCTAATAAAATTGAGAACGAATTAGAAAAAAACCTTAGAATGTATCTTGATAACGATTTTGAATTAATGAAAGCAGAAATCTTAAAAGTACCACTTGATATTGTCAAAGATTATATATCTTTACAAGAAGAATTATCTCAAGAAACTTTAATAAATGATACAAATAAACAATTTTTAATTGAAAATAAAAAAAAAAGCTGAAGAATTAATTTTTAGAATTAGAATTATTTTCTATATCTTCAACCTTCTCATCAATACATTCTGTTTCTGAATTGTCTTCAACAATATTTTCTGGGGGTTTTGGTTTTCGAGATGTAATGACTTTCGCGTATCTAAGGACTTCTTTTCCAAGCATCCAACCATCCTGTACAACATCTACTATGCTGTTATGAGGGAGATCTTCCCTTTCTATTGAACTCAAAGCTTCGTGATAAGTGTAATCGTAATTATCAGCTGGCTTGACCTTCATTATCTCCATTCCCTCTTGAGATCGCAAGATGTTCAAGAATTGATTATAAAATTGCTTTATACCCTCGTTCTCAGGATCGTTATCTATTGCTTTCTTATACGAATCGTAGAGGGGTAAGAATGTCTTTAGAATTGATGCCACATTCTGAATTCTAAGATTTTGACGATCTCGATTCCATCGTTTTTGTGCGTTTTCGAATTCTGCTTGTAGCCGCATAAATTTATTTTTCCAGTAGTTGTTTTCCTCGAGTTGAGCATTCTTTTGTTCTAATTCTGTTTCTAAACTTTGAATTTTTTCAAGCAATTCGTCTTTTGAAAAATGCTCTAAGAGTAATTGTTTTGGTTGATCTTCTTTAATAGTTGATGATTCGTTAGTTTGAGAAGGTTCCTTATCATTATTTTTTGATTCATCTTTAGTTGTATTTATAGTATCTTTATTTTGGTTTGGCTCAGTCATTGTTCTACCTTCGTATATAGAAATTCTTGTTTAAGAGACATAAAATAAAAAAATAATCTAATTTAGAGTTAAAAATTCAGTCTTCCTCGTCCCAATCGACATCTACAACCTTCTTTTTATCGTCTTTCTCTTCCTTCTTATATGAAGCGCCACCAGTTCCAGGACCACCCATACCACCAGGAGGGACTCCACCCATTCCACCCATTCCGCCTGCGGCTTTTTGAGCTGCTTCAGCAGCCTGTTGATATGCTTGTTGTTGTGATTGGTCGCCATAAATTCTTTGGGAAAAGGAATACATTGATTTCTGAAGGTTTTCCATTCCGAGTTTGATTCTTTCGATGTCGTCTGTTTTGATATCTTCTTCGAGTGAGGAAATGGCTTTTTCGATTTCCGATTTTTCATTATCCTGTATTTTATCTTTGTTATCATCCATCATTTTTCTTGTTTGATAGATCAAAGATTCCGCCATATTTTTTGTCTCAATTTTTTCTCGAAGTTTTTTATCTTCTTCTTCATATAATTCCGCATCTCGGACTTTTTGTGCGATCTCAGATTCCGTTAAACCTCGCGCTCCTGTTACGGTTATACCTGTTTCTTTGCCCGTGCCCTTATCTTTAGCTTTAACATGGACGATTCCATCGGCATCAATAGAAAATGTGACTTCTATCTGAGGAATTCCTCGAGGAGCGGGAGGAATTCCTGTTAATTGAAAGTTACCTAAAGAAATGTTGTCTTTTGCCATGGTACGTTCTCCCTGCAAAATATTAATATCAACTGCGGGTTGACTATCTGCGGCTGTACTGAAAACTTGCGACTTTTCTGTCGGTATCGTTGTATTTCGTTCAATTAGTTTGGTAAAAACACCGCCTAAAGTTTCGACACCTAAAGATAATGGCGTAACATCGAGTAAAAGAAGATCTTCAACATCTCCCGCAATGACACCTCCTTGAATTGCGGCACCAATTGCAACGCATTCCATAGGATCAACACTATGTTCTGGTTCTCTTCCAAAGAATTTTTTGAAGCGTTCTTGAACAGAGGGCATTCTAGTAGGTCCCCCGACCAAAATAATTTTATCTACATCGTTTGCTGAAAGTTTCGCATCAGATACTGCTCTTTGCATTATAGGATCTAGGCGTTTTAGAGTGGGCTCAATTAATGATTCCAATTTAGCCCTTGTTAGATCCATTTCCATATGAAGTGGATTTCCACCTTTTTGAGTAATATAGGGCAAATTAATTGAAGTAGATAAAGTAGTAGATAATTCAATTTTTGCTTTTTCTGCTGCGTCTTTAATCCTTATCATGGCTTTTTGGTCCGGATTCAGATCAACACCTTCTTTTTTATTAAATTCTTCTACTAACCAATCAATTATAGCATTATCCATATCAGTTCCGCCTAAAGCAGTATCTCCTGCTGTAGACATGACTTCAACGACACCTTCTCCGTATTCCATTAATGTGATATCGAAGGTTCCGCCTCCAAGGTCTAAAACACAAATCTTAAGCAACTTGTCCTTAGTGTCTTTATCAAGGCCATAAGCCAAACAAGCCGCAGTTGGCTCGTTTATCATTCGAACGACTTCTAAACCTGCGATTTCTCCTGCGTTTTTAGTAGCGGTCCTCTGGGCGTCATTAAAATACGCTGGAACGGTTATAACCGCTTTTTTAACCTCTTCTCCTAAGTACGCAGAAGCATCGTTTTTGATTTTTTTTAATATCATTGCCGAAATTTCTTCGGGACTAAATTCCTTGTATTCTGAACCTACTTTTACTTTAGCTTTATACGATGTGCCCATTTTTCGCTTAATTGCAAAAACGGTTCCTTCTGGATTTGATACTGCCTGTCTTCGTGCTGGCTCGCCTACTATTTTTTGAGCATCCTCATTAAAAGCAACATAAGAAGGAAATGCTTTACCTCCTAATGTCCTCCCTTCAGCGGCAGGTACAATTTCGGGTTGTCTTGTAATAGTGTTTAATACGGCGCAAGCACTGTTTGATGTTCCTAAATCAATTCCGATTATTTTTTCTTTTTTGGTTTTTTTTTCTTCACTCATCAAAACACATCTCTTGTTATTTTTTATTGGTTCTATTAAGAATAGAATTATGAATTTAAAATTAAAAATTTTATTATATAATGATCTTTATATCATAATCTATAAAGTCTTAAAAAATTTTATCTTGTATTATTCGATTTTTTCGTATAGAATCAGTTCACAGATTATAATAAGATAAAAAATTTTTATGAAATGCATTATTTATGCATTCATTAAGTCTTAATAATGACATAAGAAATAAAAAAAAGAAATTAAATCAATCGTTTCATGCATTATTATTTAAAAAATGAAGACTGATACGCAATGAGTTCGAAAAACAAGAGAGACTATTACGAAGTACTAGGAGTAAGTAAGGAAGCAACAGAGAAGGACATTAAGCTAGCTTATAGGAGATTAGCTAGACAGTTCCATCCTGATGTAAATAAGACGGACCCTCAAGCAAAAGAAAAATTTATCGAAATCCAAGAAGCTTACGAAGTATTAAGCGACGCTCAAAAACGACAGAATTACGACAGATTTGGTTTTAGCGGAGTACAAGTCGATATGAGCGACTTTTTTAGCGGCGGTATTCCTGGAATCGACGATTTATTTAGGTCTATATTTGGTGGATTTGGAGGAATGGGAGGATTTAGCGATTTTGGTGGATTTGGAAGCCGAAGAGCATCCCGACCGCGAAGACCAGTTGGGCAAGATATTGAACATAGAATTAAACTAAGCTTTGAGGAGGCGATGTTCGGTATGAAACGAGATGTTACCATTCAAAGATATGTACCATGCGATGATTGTGAAGGAACTGGTGCAGAAGACAAATCTAGCGTATCTCAATGTGCCGATTGTCAAGGAACAGGAAGAGAGAGAAAAATGACACGATCAGGATTTGGAACGATTATTCGAGAAACAGAATGTTCAAATTGTAATGGAACGGGAGAAATTATAACTAAGAAATGTAAAAACTGTAAGGGTCGAAAAGTAATTGAAGAAACCAAGGTTTTGAAAGGTGTAAATATACCACCCGGAGTCGAAGATGGTGTGCATTTAAAAATGCAAGGTGCAGGTCACATTCCTTCTTCTGACGCAATTCCAGGAGATTTATATCTTCGTATTGATGTCGAAAATAACGACAATTTCATCAGAAGAGGAAATGATCTCTATACAAAAGCCGATATTGATGTAGTAACGGCAATTCTAGGCGGAAAAATTACAATTCCCACATTAGATTATAAAAATAATAAGGTAATTGCAAAAGAATTGGACATTCCCGCAGGAACACAGTTTGGAACTGAATTTCGAATTAAAAATGCAGGAGTTTCATATCTCAGGGGAAAAGGTAAAGGAGATCAATATATCGTAGCAAATATTATTTTACCAAAAAAGATATCAGACAAACAGAAATCGTTACTCGAACAATTTCGTGATTTAAGCAAGGATTAAATCTATAAACTTTTCACTTTCCCTTTTTCAAGATTATTCATTATTAACGCCATTCATATCTACAATCGCCGCATTTATATTTTTTTCCATAAATGCGAGGATTATGATAAATGATGTTTTCTTTATCGTCAATTTCAAGTATGAAAGCGCTGGTGGCCCCACAATTTGGACACTTGCGTTTTCGTTCTGGTTTTTCCGAATCTAATTCTGGTGGATTGTTAATGCTGGTAGGGCCTTCTTTAATCGTAAATTTTTTCTCTCCCTTAATTTTTTCATTAACTTTTGAGTCCTCACTTAAATCTAAAGGAGAATCTGATGTGTTTTTTGTCTCACTATCGACAGTCATCAATAGAGCTGCCTTGAGCATCCTATTTTTTTCTTCAAGATTTTTATTTTCTTCTTCTAATTCAGCAATTTGAGATTTATAACTTTGCTCAGATTCAGCAGTAAGTTGTAAATTCTGAGAAATCATCTCATGTTCTAAACCAGAGCGGATGGTTCTATTTTCAATCTCAAGTTCTTTTATAAGTTGATTTAAATCAAAAACTTGAGATTCCAAATCCTCAATTCTTTTTTGAGAAGAATCGTTTTTTTTTAAAAGTTCTTCTATATCGTTCCTTAATTGATTTATGAGAAAATTTTCTGTTTGAACCTTTGTTTTTTGATTTGAAGCGGGATCAGAAATTCTCAATACTAATTCATATAATCTTTCTTCCAAATTTTTAATATCTTCGTTTTTCCATGTAATTTCTTGGCGTTGAGATGTTAGAATTTCTTTTAAAATCGTCAAGACATTAATATCCTTATCTGGTTCATTTTCATTTGATGTAATTAGAGTTAATCGCTTAAGTATTTCATCGTTAAGAAAATTAACTTCTGCTTGTAATTTATCAATATAATTTTTATCTCTTTGATTAAAAAATCCTCGCAAATCATCAGAATCATTCATTGCTATTAGCTCTTG